>NZ_SOHC01000027.1:0-116253 GCF_004403955.1 Cryobacterium sp. TMT1-2-1 | reverse complement strand
CACCCAGGCCGCGCAGGCAGCCGCGCCCACGCCCCCCGCGCCCTCCGCGTCCGCCGCGTCCGCCGAAACGCCGGCCGCCGAAGCCGAAGCCGGCGGCTATGCGGTCGCCCCGCGGGTCATCCTCGTGCGGCTGGACGACCTGCACCCGGGCTCCCGCCTGCTCGAGGAATGCTTCGGCCCCGTAGCGCTCGTCTGTGAATACGAGGATGCCCTGCAGGCGCTGGGCGCCCTCGTCCGGCTGCAGCCGAGCCTCGTCGCATCCGTCTTCACCGGCGGCCCGGGCGACCCGCAGTCGGCCGAGATCGTGCGCCGGCTGCTCGGCCGGGTGGGCCGGGTCGCCCTCAACGCCTGGCCCACCGGAGTGGCCACGTCCTGGTCCATGCAGCACGGCGGACCGTGGCCGGCCACCTCGCGCTCCGATGCGACCAGCGTCGGCGCCGGGGCACTCGGCCGCTTCGTGCGGCCGGTCGCGGTGCAGAACGCCGAACCCGCCCACCTGCCGCCGGCCCTCCAGCCCGGCAACCCCTGGCGTATCCCGCGGCGAATCAACGGCAAACTGACAGTGCCGAGCGCGACAATGGCGACCGCGACAGCGCCGACCGCGACGGCGCCGAGCGAATGACGTCCTCCACCCTGACGAAAGTGAACCCCATGATCGACACCTCAGACCTGATCGACATCGAGTCCCTCCTCAGCGCCGACGAGGTGGCGCTCCGCGCCTCCGTGCGTTCGTTCGTCGACTCGAGCATCCGGCCGAACATCGCGCGCTGGTACGAGAACGGCGTCTTCCCGCTCGAGATCGTGCCGGAGATGGCGAAGCTGGGCCTGCTCGGAATGCACCTCACGGGCTACGGATGCCCGGGCCGCAGCTCCGTCGACTACGGCCTGGCCGCGCTGGAGCTCGAGGCCGGCGACTCGGGCCTGCGCACCTTCGTGAGCGTGCAGGGATCCCTGGCCATGAGCGCCATCCACAAGCACGGCTCGGAGGAACAGAAGAACGAGTGGCTGCCGAAAATGGCGGCCGGCGAGGCGATCGGATGCTTCGGCCTGACCGAGCCCGGCTCGGGCTCCGACCCCGGCAGCATGACCACGTACGCCCTCCGCGACGGCGACGACTGGGTGATCACCGGAACCAAGCGGTGGATCGGGCTGGCCTCCGTTGCCCAGGTCGCCGTGATCTGGGCGATGACCGACGACGGGGTGCGCGGTTTCGTCGTGCCCACCGAGACGGCCGGATTCACCGCCACGGTGATCGGATCCAAGCTCTCCATGCGGGCCTCCATCCAGTGCGAGATCGACCTCGACAACGTGCGCCTGCCCGCCTCGGCCATGCTGCCGAAGGCCAAAGGGCTGAGCGGCCCGTTCTCCTGCCTGAACGAGGCGCGCTACGGCATCATCTGGGGCGTCATGGGCGCCGCGCGCGACAGCTACCTCACCGCCCTCGAATATGCCGGCGAGCGCATGCAGTTCGGCAAGCCCCTGTCGGGCTACCAGCTGACGCAGTCGAAGCTCGTCGACATGGCCCTGGAGATCAACAAGGGCACCCTGCTCGCCCTGCACCTCGGCCGGCTGAAAGACGCCGGCACCCTGCAGCCGCACCAGATCTCGATCGGCAAGCTGAACAACACCCGCGAGGCGATCGCCATCTGCCGTGAGGCGCGCACCGTGCTCGGCGGCAACGGCATCACCCTTGACTACTCCCCGCTGCGCCACGCGAACAACCTCGAGAGCGTGCGCACCTACGAGGGGACCGACGAGGTGCACACGCTGATCATCGGCAACCACATCACGGGCATTCCCGCCTTCCGCTAGACCCCCGTCGGGTAGCAGTCGCGCGGGTATCGCTGCGGGGGAGTTACGCGGGCACTGCGCCGGTGCGCGTGAGTTGCGCCACCCGCGAAGTGGCGCACTACCCGCGCAGCGCGGGGCGGGCGAGCCGGGTGCGGTCGCTACCGGGGCGCCGGGCCGAGCCAGGAGTAGCGGCGCTGGGGGCGTCCGGTCTGGCCATAGCGCAGGGAAACGGCGGCCTGCCCGAGCAGCACGAAGTGCTCCAGGTATTTGCGGGCCACGACCCGCGACAGGCCCAGCTCCTCGGCGCACTCGGACGCGGCCAGGTCCAGGTCGGAGTCCTTCAGCGCACGTTCGATCAGCACGGCGGTCTCCTTGCTCAGCCCCTTGGGCAGGGGCGGCAGCGGGGCCACGCCCGACGCCGAGCCGAGGGCCTGGTCCAGGTCGCTCTGGCTGAGGTCGCCGGGGCGCCCGAGCACGCGCCGGCGTTCGGCGTACCCGGCGAGCCGTGCCTGCAGCTCGGTGATCTTGAACGGTTTGAGCAGGTAGCTCACGATGCCCCCCTGCAGCGCAGCGCTGACCGTCTCCGACTCGCGGGCGGCGCTGAGCACGAGGAAGTCCAGGTCGTACCCGTGCTCGCGGGCGCGACGGATGACGTCGAGCCCGGTCGTGTCCGGAAGGTAGATGTCCAGCAGCACGAGCTGTGGCCGCAGCGTGCCGATCAGGTCCAGTGCCTCAGCGCCGGAATGCGCCACCCCCACGACGCGAAAACCGGGCAGCTGTTCGACGATGCGCTCGTGGGCGCGAGCGACCATGAAGTCGTCGTCAACGATCAGCACGTCATACATGGAGGGTCTCCCGACCTGTGGGCTCGAGGCCTGTGGGCTCGAGGCCTGTGGGCTCGACGGGTTCGCCGGGGGCTCCGGATGCGCGCGCGACGGTCGGCAGGACCGCCTCGAACACCGCTCCGCCGTCGTTTCGGTAGCCGACCCGGCCGCCGCGGCGGGTGGCGACGAGGTGCACGATCGCCAGGCCGAAGCCGTGGTCGGCGGCGCCCGACGACGTCGATTTCGATGTGACCCCGGCCTCGAACACGCGGTCGATCAGGGCGGAGTCGACCCCGGGCCCGGTGTCGCGCACGACGACGCGAACCAGAGCACCGGCAGCATCCGCCCCCGCAGCATCCGGCCCCGCCGCACCCGGCCCCACCACCCGCACGTCGACCGAGACGTGCCGGGTCGCCGCCCCGGTCACCGCGTCCAGGGCGTTGTCGACGAGGTTGCCGATCACCGTCACGAGGTCGACCGACATCGCCTCGTCCACCCTGGGCAGCGCGGAATCGGCCGTGAGCGTGAGGTCGGCTCCGCGCTCGCGGGCGAGCGACGTCTTCGCGATCAGCAGCGCGGCGACCGCGGGTTCGTTGATCCGGGTGAGCACCGTGCTGTCCAGCTCGGAGCGGTCGCGGGAGACCGCATCGATGTAGTCGACGGCCGCATCCGTGTCGCCGAGCTGCATCAGCATCGAGATCGTGTGCAGCCGGTTCGCGAACTCGTGGGTCTGCGCGCGCAGGGTTTCGGTTGCCTGCCTGCTGCTGCCCAGGTCGTGCTGCAGCGTGACCAGCTCGGTGCGGTCGCGGAGCGTCGTCACCACCTCGGGTTTGGAGCGGGGCGGATGAATCGTGGTCTGGTTGAGCACGAGCAGCACCCCGCGGTTGACCAGGGGCGTGTCGCGGTCGTTGGCACCGTGCGAACGCAGCGCCCGCTCGGCCTCTCCGCCCAGCCCGACACCGTCGACGGGACGGCCGACCGCGTCGTCGGGCAGCCCGAGCAGCGACCGGGCGCTGTCGTTGGCGAGGGTGATGATGCCGTCCGCGTCGACCGCGATGACGCCCTCACGGATGCCGTGCAGCATGGCCTCCCGGTGCTCGACCAGGCGGCCGATCTGCTCCGGCTCCAGGCCCAGGGTCTGGCGTTTGACCCGGGCGGCGAGCCACCACGAGCCGGCGGCGCCGAGGATGCCGGCGACGCCGAGGTAGGTGAGCAGGTTCGGGGCCGCAACCGAGAACAGGCCGGCCAGGGTGGGGAACCGGCGCCCGGCGACGACCGTGCCGATGAGTTCGCCCGAGTTCGAGAGCACGGGCACCCGGCCGACGACATGGTCGACGGTCCCGAGCTGCGCCACTCCGGCCCAGGCGCCGTCGTAGCCCTTCCGGTCGACATTGAGCTGCACGGTGGTGCCGAGCATGCGCGGGTCGGCGGGGGAGGCGAGCACCAGGCCGGCGGCATCCGTCACGATGAGTTCGTCGACCCCGGTCGTGGTGCGCAGCGACTCCACCGGCGAGGCGAGTTTCCGCGGCGCCGAGTCGCTGGCGAGCAGGCTGCGGAGCAGGGGATTGGCGGCCGTGTATTCGGCGACGGTGAGCATCCGTCGCTGCTGGCCGCTGTCGAAAATGTTGCGGGTCTGTTCGAGCGAGATGGCGGTCACGGCGACGAGCACGATGGCGAGCAGGGTGAGCTGGAAGACGAGCAACTGGCGGGTGAGGCTGAGGCGGGGGCGCGCCTGCGACGGTGCAGAGGACGGCGACTGTGACTGCATCTGCCCTCCCGTCGGCCGGCCCGGGCCATCGTCGGCCCCGGCGCACGGGCCGCGCGCGGCGGCCCTAACAAATAGTCCCTCAGAATGGGGAAGGAAGGAAACTCGGCCACAAGCTACACAACGTCCTCTAACACCACAAGTTGCAGGGGCTGCGGCGCTCCTGCGCATCATGGTCACGGTCGGCGACGATGCCGGCCTTCAATCGAAGAGGATTGCAATGCGCACATCAGCCCGGCTCAAGCCAGCACCCACGCGTCTGATCGGCACCACGGCCGTCGCCGCCACACTCATCCTGGCGCTCAGCGCCTGCGGCGTCACCGGCACCACCGCGAGCACCGCGGAGGCAACGGCCGACGGCCCGCTCAAGAACATCCAGGTGATGATCCCCAACGCCCCGGGCAGCGGCTACGACGTCACCGGCCGCGCCGCGGTCAAGGTGATGGACGAAATCGGCGTCACCACCGGCACCGAGGTCACCAACCTGGCCGGGGCCGGCGGCACGGTCGGCCTGGCCCGCACCATCACCGAGAAGGGCAACAAAGACTTCCTGCTGATGATGGGCCTCGGCGTCGTCGGCGCCGCGTACACGAACGAGACGGATGCCAAGGTCGCGGATGCGACTCCCATCGCCCGCCTGATCGAGGAGGCCGGCGCCATCTTCGTGCCGACCGACTCCCCGTACNGCCCGCCTGATCGAGGAGGCCGGCGCCATCTTCGTGCCGACCGACTCCCCGTACAAGACCCTCGACGACCTCATCGTCGCCTGGAAGAAGAACCCCGGCGCGTTCCCGGTCGGCGGCGGATCCTCGCCCGGCGGGCCCGACCACCTGCTGCCGATGCAGCTCGCCGACGCCGTCGGCATCGAGGCGGGCGACGTGAACTTCGTCAGCTACGACGGCGGCGGCGAGCTGCTGCCGGCGATCCTCGGCGGCAAGTTGCAGTTCGCGGCCTCCGGCTACGGCGAATTCCTCGAGCAGGTCAAGGCAGGCGAACTGCGCGTTCTCGCCGTGACCAGCGAAGAGCGAGTCCCCGTCCTGCCGGATGCCCCCACCCTCAAGGAGCAGGACGTCGACCTGGTCTTCACCAACTGGCGCGGACTGCTTGCGGCCCCGGGCCTGAGCAAGGCCGAGACGGCCAGGCTCGTCACGGCCGTCACGGCCATGCACGACAGTGACGAGTGGGCACAGGTGCTCGAGGACAACGGCTGGACGGATGCCTTCATCACCGGAGACGACTTCGCCTCCTTCCTGACCGAGCAGGACGAGCGCGTCGCAACCGTGCTCACCGACCTGGGACTGGTGTGACCACCCCCAGCTCTCGGGGTGGACCAGGACTGCTGCACGGTCGCTCCGAGCTGGGCGTCGCCGCCCTGCTCGGGGCGCTTGCGGTGATCGTCGCCGTCGACACCGCCAACATCCGCCAGACCGCCGTCAACTCCGGCGTGATGGGCCCGCAGGTCGTTCCCGCCATCATCGCGACCGGCCTGGCCCTGTGCGCGATCGCGCTGGCGATCAGCGTTCTGCGCGGAGGGCACGCCGACCCCGAAGAGGGCGAAGACATCGACCTCTCCATCCCGGCACACTGGCCGACGGTCTTCGGCCTGGCCGGCCTGATCCTCGGCTACGCGCTGGTGCTCGACCCGCTCGGCTATGTGGTCGCCAGCAGCCTCCTCTTCTACGGTTCGGCGTTGCTGCTCGGCTCCCGGCGCTTCGTCTGGGCCCTGCTCATCGGCGTCGCGCTGTCCGTGGCGACGTTCTACGGTTTCGTACTTGGCCTCGGCATCCCCCTGCCGGCCGGCCTGCTGACGGGAATTCTCTGATGGACAACCTCGCTCTGCTGATGGAGGGGTTCACGAACGCGCTGACCCTCCAGAACCTGCTTTTCGCGCTGATCGGTGTGCTGCTCGGCACGGCGGTGGGCGTGCTGCCCGGGATCGGCCCGGCGATGACGGTGGCCCTGCTGCTGCCGCTCACGTACGCCCTCGACGTGACCGGTTCGCTGATCATGTTCGCCGGGATCTACTACGGCGGGATGTACGGCGGGTCGACGACCTCGATCCTGCTGAACACACCGGGGGAGAGCTCCTCCGTGGTCACGGCGCTCGAAGGCAACAAGATGGCCAAGGCCGGACGAGGCGCCCAGGCGCTCGCGACGGCGGCGATCGGATCCTTCGTGGCCGGCACCATCGCCACCGCCGCCCTGGTCTTCGTCGCCCCGTTCATCGTGTCGATCGCGATCAGCCTCGGTGCCCCGTCGTACTTCGCGATGATGGTGTTCGCGTTCATCGCGGTGAGCACGGTGCTCGGTTCGTCCCGGATCCGCGGGCTCGCGGCGCTCTTCATCGGGCTGACGATCGGCCTGGTCGGGATGGACCCCACCACCGGCCAGCCCCGGCTGACGTTCGGCCAGCCGCTGCTCTCCGGCGGGATCGACGTCGTGGTGATCGCCGTCGCGCTGTTCGCCGTCGGTGAGGCCCTCTGGATCGCGGCGCACCTGCGGCAGGGCAAGCAGGCGACGATCCCGGTGGGCGTGCCCTGGATGGGCAAGGACGACTGGAAGCGCAGCTGGAAGCCGTGGCTGCGCGGCACGGTGATCGGCTTCCCGTTCGGCGCCATCCCGGCCGGCGGAGCGGAGATACCCACCTTCCTTTCCTATGTCACCGAGAAGAAGCTCTCGAAGCATCCGGAGGAGTTCGGGCACGGCGCCATCGAGGGCGTTGCCGGCCCGGAGGCCGCGAACAACGCGTCCGCCGCCGGAACCCTCGTGCCGCTGCTGACGCTCGGCCTGCCGACCACGGCGACCGCCGCCGTGATGATCGCCGCGTTCAACCAGTACGGCATCCACCCGGGGCCGCTCCTGTTCACGACCGAACCGGTGCTGGTCTGGACCCTGATCGCGAGCCTCTTCATCGGCAACACGCTGCTGCTCCTGCTGAACCTGCCGCTCGCGCCGTTCTGGGCGAAGCTGCTGCGGATTCCGCGGCCGTACCTGTACGCGGGGATCCTGTTCTTCGCCACCCTGGGCGCGTATGCGGCCGGGATGCAGTCGTTCAACATCGTCATCCTGCTGCTGATCGGGGCGCTCGGCTACATGGCCAGGCGCTACGGGTTCCCGGTGCTGCCGATCATCGTCGGCGCCATCCTCGGCCCGGAGATGGAACGCCAGCTGCGCCGCTCGCTGCAGATCAGCTCCGGCGACCCGGCCGCGCTCGTGAGCGAACCGCTGGCGATCGTGCTCTACGCGGTGATCGCGGTCTTCCTGGTCGTGCCCCCGCTGCTGAAGGCCGTCCGGCGGCGGACGCGCGACGCCTCCCGCCGAGGTTGACGGTTGCGGTCGAGTTTGCTTGGTGTGCCGGGCAAACTCGACCGGAACAGGGCAGCTCGGCGCGCACGGATACGGCCGATCACTTGAGCAGCGCGACGTCCGAGACGAGATCGATGTGGGACTGCATCGCGTCCTGCGCTGCTTGCGCGTCTTGCCCGCGGATCGCGTCCGCAATCGCGCGGTGCGAGGCCAGCGACTGCTCGGGGCGTCCTGGCTGGCCGAGGGATTCCAGCCTCGTCTCCAGGATCATTTCGGCGATGAACGTCATGAGCTGCGCCAGCACCGAGGAGTGCGCGGCGCGCGTGACCGCCTGGTGGAAGAGCTCGTCACCGTGGGCGCCCTTGTCGCCGCCGGCGATCTCGGCCGCCATGGCGTCCAGGGACGCATCGATGGCGAGCATGTCCTCCTCGGTGCGCCGAACCGCGGCGAGCCCGGCCAGTTTCACCTCGAGGGTGCTCCTGGCCTCGACGATGTCGGGGAGCCGGCTGCGGTGCGCGCGGAGTTCCCTGATGACGGTCGCGATGCTCGGCCGATAGACCAGCACCGCGCCCGTGCCGTGTTGCACGTCGATGACGCCGAGGACCTCCAGGGCCACCAGGGCCTGGGCCAGTGTCGCCCGGGACACTCCGAGGCGTTCCGCCAGGTCGCGTTCGGCCGGCAGGAGATCGCCAGGGCCGAGCCGGGCAGACTGGATGTAGCCGAGGATCTGTTCCACCAGCTGTTCGTACAGGCGAGGTTTGGACACACGCGTGAGCTGCTGGGGGGTGAAGTCCTGGGCCACTGCTGCCTCCACGTCGGTCGTGACGGTGTTTCCGTGGAGTCCAGCCTACCGCGCGCTTGACAACTCACCTACTGTCTAGGAGGCTAGGCCAGTGGTCCTTTGGTCCACGTCACATCCGAAGCCAATGGAGGAACAACGATGTCCGCTCCCGTCCTGTCGATCATCATTCTGGCGGTGATGTTCCTGCTGGCCACCGTACTCCCCGTCAACATGGGCGCACTGGCCTTCGTCGGAGCATTCCTCCTCGGCGCCGTCTTCCTCGGCATGCCCACCGAGGACATCCTGGCCAACTTCCCCGGCGGTCTGTTCCTGACCATCGTCGGCGTGACCTATCTCTTCGCCATCGCGCAGAACAACGGCACCATCGATCTCCTGGTGCGCGGCGCCGTGAAGATGGTCGGCAATCGGGTCGCCTTCATCCCGTGGGTCATGTTCGCCGTGACGGCTCTGATCACCTCGGTCGGCGCCCTGTCCCCGGCCGCCGTCGCGATCATCGCGCCCATCGCGCTGAGCTTCGCCGGCAAGTACAAGATCAGCCCGCTGCTCATGGGCATGATGGTCATCCACGGCGCGCAGGCCGGCGGTTTCTCGCCGATCGCCGTCTACGGCGTCACGGTCAACGGAATCATGGAGGGCACCGGACTGGAGTCCAACCCGACCGCCCTGTTCCTGTCCAGCCTCGTCTTCAACTTCCTGATCGCCCTGGTCCTCTTCGCCGTGCTCGGTGGCCGGAAGCTCGTGTCGGCCCGGGTCAGTGACTTCGTCGAGCAGGCGGCCGAGGCCCGCATGCTGGTCAGCGCGGGCATGCGCGCCGGCGGAGACGTGGACTTCAAGGGCTTCGGTTCCGGAATCTATGGACCCCGCGACCCCGCCGGAGACGGTGAGGCGGCCACGAAGAGCCGCGCCGAACGGATGCCGCAGCTCGTCACCATTGCCGGCCTCATCGCCCTGGCCGTGATCGCGCTCGGCTTCAAGGTCGACGTCGGCTTCGTCGCCATCACGATCGCCGTCATCCTCGCGCTCGTCTCGCCGAAGGCGCAGAAGGGCGCCGTGAACAAGATCAGCTGGTCGACCGTGCTGCTCATCTGCGGCATGCTGACCTTCGTCGGCGTCCTCGAGGAGGCCGGAACGATTGCCTACGTCTCCGACGGCGTCGCCAGCCTGGGGATGCCGCTGCTGGCCGCGCTCCTGATCTGCTACATCGGCGCCGTGGTGTCGGCGTTCGCCTCCTCGACCGCCATCCTCGCCGCCTTGATTCCGCTGGCCGTGCCGTTCCTCGCCTCCGGCCAGATCGGGGCCGTCGGGGTCATCTGCGCCCTGGCCGTCGCCTCGACGATCGTCGATGTGTCGCCGTTCTCGACCAACGGCGCGCTCGTGCTGGCCAACGCGCCGGAGGACGTGAACAAGGAACGCTTCTACAAGCAGATCCTCGCCTACAGCGGGATCGTGGTCGTCGTCGGCCCCGCCATCGCCTGGCTGGTGATGGTCGTCCCCGGCTGGATGTAGGCCGAGCGCGGCATCCGGCTACCACCACGTGAGAGGAAACGCATCATGAGCACCGAACCGACACAAGCACCCGGCACGAGTGAAGGCCCCCTGGCCGGATACCTGGTGGTGGACCTGAGCCGGGCCCTCGCCGGCCCCCACGCGAGCATGATGCTCGCCGACCTGGGGGCCCGCGTCATCAAGGTGGAGAACCCGGAATCGGGCGACGACACGCGGGGCTGGGGGCCGCCGTTCGTCGGCCCCGCCGACGACCCGCAGTCCACCTACTTCCTCTCCTGCAATCGCAACAAGGAATCGATCGCACTGGACCTGAAGAGCGACGACGGGCGTGAGGTGCTGCGCGACCTGATCGAGCGGGCCGACATCGTCGTCGAGAACTTCCGCCCCGGGGTCCTGGACCGGCTGGGGTTCTCTCCGGCCGCGATGCACGAGCTGAACCCGGCCCTGGTCATCCTGTCGATCACCGGATTCGGTCACGACGGTCCGGAGTCGAGCCGGAGCGGCTACGACCAGATCCTCCAGGGCGAGGCCGGGCTCATGTCGTTGACCGGTTCGGGCCCGGACGACCCGCAGCGGGTGGGGGTGCCCATCGCCGACCTGCTCTCGGGCATGTACGGCGCCTTCGGGCTGCTCGCGGCACTGCTGCAGCGGGAACGCACCGGCCAGGGGCAGGTCGTCCGCACGTCGCTGCTGGCGGCGCTCGTCGGCGTGCACGCGTTCCAGGGGACCCGGGCCACCGTGGCCGGTGAGGTGCCCGAGGCGCAGGGCAACCATCATCCGTCGATCGCTCCCTACGGCCTCTTCACCTGCCGCGACGGGAGCGTGCAGATCAGCATCGGCAGCGAGAAGCTGTGGGCCACGTTCGCCGGCGCCTTCGGCCTCGACGCGAGCCGGCCCGAGTTCGCGTCGAACGCCGACAGGGTGCGCAACCGGGACATGCTCAAGGGTGAGATCCAGGATGCCTTCGGCCGCTTCGATGCCGCGCCCTTGCTCGAGAAGCTTGGTGCGGCCGGCATCCCGGCCGGCAAGGTGCGCACGCTGGAGGAAGTGTACGAATGGGATCAGGTTCTCTCGCAGGGCCTGCTGATCGACGTCGACCACTCGGTGCTCGGGCAGATCAGTCTCCCGGGGCCGCCGCTTCGGTTCTTCGGCCCGGCCGACAGCCGCGAACTGACGAATACCACCCACGCGGCCCCTCCCGTGCTCAATCAGCACGGGGACCAGATCCGGAGCTGGCTCAGCCGCTCGCTGGAAAGAAGTTGACATGCTGACCGAGAAGACCAGGCACCTGAGCGCCTCTGAATTGATCGACGTCGTCCTGGACGAGGGCTCCTTCACCCGCTGGGATGGCCCCGTCACCGAACCGGACCCCGACCCGGCCTACCTGGCGGACCTCGAGCGGGCCCGGTCGAAGAGCGGGGTGGACGAGTCCGTCATCACGGGGGAGGGGCTGATTCGCGGGCGCCGGGTCGCGGTCATCGTCAGCGAGTTCGCATTCCTGGCCGGCTCGATCGGGCAGGCCGCCGCCGACCGGATCGTGGACGCCGTCGAGCGGGCCACCCGGGAGAGGCTGCCGCTTCTGGCCGGGCCCGCCTCGGGCGGCACCCGAATGCAGGAGGGAACCATGGCGTTCCTCGCCATGGTCAGGATCACGGCCGCCGTGCGGGCACACCGGCAGGCCGCGCTGCCGTACCTGGTCTACCTGCGCCACCCGACGACCGGCGGTGTGATGGCCTCGTGGGGCTCCCTCGGGCACGTCACCGTGGCGGAACCCGGCGCGCTCCTCGGCTTCCTCGGCCCTCGGGTCTATGAAGCGCTGTACGGCGAACCCTTCCCGGAGGGCGTGCAGGTCGCGGAGAACCTCTTCGACAAGGGGCTCGTGGACGCGGTCGTCCCGCCCGACCAGCTGCCGCAGATCGTCGATCGTGCGCTGTCGATGCTGGTGCAGGAGCCGGCCGCGCCCGTGCCGGCCCCGGCCACGCTCGAGGTGAGGCCGTCGACCGTGCCGGCCTGGACATCCGTTGAAATCTCCCGCAATCCCCGCCGGCCGGACCTGCGCCAGCTGCTCACCCACGGGGCGAGCGACGTGCTGCCGCTCAACGGCACCGGGCAGGGGGAGAATGACCCGCGGCTGCTGCTGGCCATCGCCCGGTTCGGCAGCCAGTCCTGCATCGTGCTGGGTCACAACCGGCCGAAGCGGCCTCGGGACGCGGCGATGGGACCGGCGTCGCTGCGCGAGGCGCGCCGGGGCATGCGCCTGGCGGAGGAGCTCGGGTTGCCGCTGCTCACCGTCATCGACACGGCCGGCGCCGCGCTGAGCAAGGAGGCGGAGGAGGGCGGCCTGGCCGGGGAGATCGCCCGGTCGCTGCACGACCTCATCGGCCTGCGCTCGCCCACGGTGTCGGTGCTGCTCGGGCAGGGGGCAGGCGGGGCCGCGCTCGCGCTGTTGCCGGCCGACCGCACCATCGCCGCGCAGCACGCCTGGCTCTCGCCGCTGCCGCCCGAGGGAGCCAGCGCGATTGTGCATCGGACCGTCGACATGGCACCGGAGATGTCCGCCTCGCAGGGCGTGCACGTGGCGTCCCTGTACGCCAACGGGCTCGTCGATCACATTGTCGACGAGCGACCGGATGCCGCCCAGGAGGGCAGGGCGTTCTGCGGCCGGATGGCGCTGGCCGTGGAATACGAGCTGTCCGCGTTGGCAGGCCTGTCGGTCGATGAACTGCTGGTGAGAAGAGTCGACAAGTTCCGGCAAGTGGGCGCCGGAGCATCCCGCCGAGCTTGACGGTTGCGGTCGAGTTTGCCTGGTGCGCCGGGCAAACTCGACCGGAACAGGGCAGCTCGGCGCAGCCGTCTCCCGGCCGCGGACCACTCGCCCGCCGCCGCTCCCGCCGCCGCTCCCGCCGAGAATCGCCGTTCCTGCCGAGAATCCCCGGTGGGGCGGTGATTCTAGGCGGAAGCGGCGATTCTCGGTGCTCAGATGCGCACCAATCCGGCGCAAACTACACCCATTCGGGGGCTGCGCGGCACGGGGCCGGGCGGCTAGATTCATCACAGCCAAAGAGGAGTTCTGTGACCACCGACATCCCCACCCTGCGGCAGCGTCTTGCCGCACAGTCGGTCATCGAGAGGCTCCTGCCGCTCGGTCGCTCATCCCTCAGCAGCCGCGGCGTCGCCCGGTACCTCGGCGCGAAAGGCGAGCGGATCGTCGGCTCGATCCTGGACAGCCTTCCGCCGGAGTGGACCGTGCTGCACGCCCTCCCGATCGGCGCCCGGAGTTCGGCCATCGACCACCTCGTCGTCGGCCCCGGCGGCGTCTTCACGATCTCCACGAAGCACTTCGGCAGCAAGGTCATCGGCGTCGGAAAGCACGGCATGACGGTGGCCGGCCGGCCGGTGCCGAGCATCCGCGCCGCCGAATTCGAGGCGGCCCGGGTCACGACGCTGGTTCGCGAACGGATGCCGCTGGTCGCCCCCGTGCAGCCGGTGATCGCTGTCGTCGAACCGAAGCAGCTCATCATCCACGACCGTCCGGAGCAGGTCAAGGTCGTGCACGCGGGGGACCTGCGCCGCTGGCTCATGCAGCTCCAGCCGGTGCTGACCGAGCCGGAGCTGATGGAACTCGACGCCATCGTCGACGGCCCGGGCACATGGCGTTCCCGGCCGGACTTCGCGCCCGGAATCGCAGCCAGGGCCTGACCCCCGGGCCGACGCGCCCCCACGGCCGACCCGCCCCGCGCGCGGCCGACCCGCCGATGCTCAGCACCTTCCACGACAACGCGGGCCGCGCGTAGTCGGAGGGCTCTGGGGAGAGGGCCGGCGGAAGAGGACAGACAGCCAGACGGCCCGTACGGTAGACAGCACGGCCCATAGACAGCACGGCCCATAGACAACCCGCCCGTAGACAGCCGTTCTCACGCCCGTTTTGGGGCCGCCCGCGGCCATTCTGGGGATGCCCGCCCCTGCCCCGGCGCCGGTAGTTTCGGCAGTAAGGGAGAGTCATGGCAACAAGCGCGGACACCATGCGGCACCGTTTTGCGGCGCAAGCGGTCATCGAGGAGCTGCTGCGCGTGCAGGGCGATGTTCCGCCGCGCACGACGCTCGCCCGAGTGTTCGGCCAGTCTCCGCTGGGCGCCGACAGCGTGCCCTGGTACCTCGGCGCGAAGGGGGAGCGGGCCGTGGGGTCGCTCCTCGAGTCGCTGCCGCCGGAGTGGGCCGTCTTCCACGCGCTGCCGGTGGGCGGGAGGGGCTCCGACATCGACCATGTCGTCGTCGGCCCGGCGGGGGTCTTCACCATCAATACCAAGCACCACCGCGGCCAGTCCGTGTGGGTAGCGGGCCGCAGCCTGCTGGTGTCCGGCCGCAAGACCCGCTACATCCGCGACGCGGAACTCGAGGCCGAGCGAGTCACCGGGCTCGTTCGGCAGCGGATGCCGCGGAGCGCGCCGGCCCGCCCCGTCGTGGCGTTCGTCGGCCCGAAGCAGCTGAGCATCCGGGAGCAGCCCGCATCCGTGACGGTCATCGACGCGCGCCATCTGCGGCGCTGGCTGCTGAGCCTTCCGCCGACCCTCGCCTGGCCGGAGCGAATGGAGATCACGGCCGTCGTCGACAACCCCGCGAGCTGGCGCAGGCCGCCCGTGACAGTGCCGGGGCCCGTCGTGTCGTCGGTGCGGTCGTCGCCGTCGCAGCCGTCGTCGCAGTCCTCCCGCGATTCGTTGCCGTCCTACCGGGTCTCGGCGGAGCCCGCTGACGACCCCATGGCCCGGTTTACCGAGCTCGACGCGGATGTTCGCGCCGCGCACCTGCGCCGCGCACTCTGGGTGCTGCTCGGTGTTGTGGTGGCGGCGGGTGTGGCCCTCGAGGTGCTGCAGCTGTTCGCCGGCTAGTGCTGTTTCTGGCCAGTGCTGCTTCTGCTTCGCGTCGCTTGCTGCCTGGCGCGGCTTGCTGGTTAGTGCTTTGCCGGTCAGTCCGGAATCCGGCAGGGCGAGGGCAGGGCCGACCGGCAGGCGTTCTGCGTCGGGAGCTCTTCCAGCAGGGTCATGGCTGAGCTGCCGATGGCTCCGCCGGCCGTGCCGATGACCGTGCGTTCGGCGATGATCGGGGGCGCCACACGCGCCGTGTCGATGGTGGTTTCGGCCGGGGAAGCGGGGGCTGCCTTCGCCGATGCCGATGCCGATGCCGATGCCGACGCCGACGCCGGTTCGGCTCTCGAGCCCTCAGCCGTTTCCGGGGACGCGGCACTGGAGGAGCTGTTCGCTGCCAGGTCCAGGTCGTCGTCACCGGGGTGCGAGAGCGCCGCCCCGAACGAGGTGAGGATCAGGCAGGCCGCGAGGGACGCGGCGGCGACCCCGGGGGACGGGAGGAGCGCCCAGCTGCGTCGTCCCGTGAGCAGGGCGTAGCTGGCCGTGACCAGCCCCGTCACGCCGACCACGAGGAGGAAACCGGCCGGTCCGCCGGTGAGGAGTCCGACCAGTGCCAGGTAGAGGGCGCTGCCGCCGAGCACCCACGTGCTCGCGGGCGGGCGGGCGCGGCGAACGCGGCGGAAGGTTGCGGGACCGGGAGCGGGAGCGGTCACGGGCGGTCCCGGTCCGCGATCACGGTCGCATTCGTGATGTGCGACACGGCCGGGATGTCGGCGCCGGAACCGGCGAGACCGTCCCCCTCGGCCACTCGAACCTTGCGCTGTTCCGACCAGCTGACGCCGTTCCACCAGCGAACCTGCCGGCCGTTTTCCGGGTTTGGATACCAGCCTGGGTTCGGAATAGTCACAGGTGTGTCCTTCGTTTGGGGCGGCGGTGCCCCTCCGAGCCTAGAAGCTGAGGGAGAATCACGCAGCCCCCACATCGGGTACCCCCGACGCCTCCGCCCTTCGCCACGGACCTCTGCAGGGAGTTGCTGTGCGTCCGCAAGGGATTTACCGTGATGCCACGACTTTCGATTCCACGTTCGGGGTAACGGAAAGTAGGCTGTTCCTGCCCCTCGAACTGGAACGGATCTGTCGTGAAGGTCATCAGCTACAACCTGCGCAAGCACAGCGCGATCGGTGAACTCATCGCGCTGGTCGAGCGCTACGAGCCCGACCTCCTCTGCCTGCAGGAGTGCGACACTCTCGACATCCCCGACGAAATCGGGCTGCTGCACCTGGCCGACTCGACCACGCGCAACCGGCTCGGCCTCGCCATCTACTACCGCAAGGACCGCTTCACGGCGGTCGAGACGCAAACCTTCGCGTTGAAAAAGTCACTGCACGACCGCGTGCTCACGCCGGCGCACGAGCGCCTGATCGGCACCCGCCTGATCGACGATGTGGCCCAGCGGGAGCTGGTCGTGGCATCCTTCCACGCTGCCCCGCTGACAGCCTTGAACTCGTTGCGGCGCAACCAGATCCGGTCCGCCCACGAGGAACTGCACACCCTCGGGCCGGGACTGCCGACCCTCATGGTGGGCGACTACAACTACCCGATGTTCAAGGACCACCTCAGCGCCCACGTGAAGAAGTCGGGCTACGACCTCACCCTGAGCGACAGCAGGACCTACACGCGCTACAAGTTCTTCCGCGGACACTTCGACCTGGCGACATCCATCGGCCTCACCATCGACAACGTGGAGACCCTGCCCAGCGGCACCTCTGACCACATGCCGATCCTGGTGACCTCGACGTACACGCACGAGAGCACCGTGACCCTGCCGGATGCCGCCCCCACGCCGGGCGCTGCCGGCGACTTCAGCATCTAGCTGCCGCCCGCCAGCCCTGCCCAGCCAGCCCAGCCCGCTGAGTTGCGGACAAACACCCTTCATTTCGAAAACGAAGGTACTTTCTCCGCAAGTGAACACGCGGGCGGGGGCCGCAGCCGCCGTACACTGTGTCGGGATGATTGAGCAATCGAATTCCGGGCCATCGAAGTCCGGACCACCGACATCCGAGCCCGACAACGTGATCGACCTCGAGGACGCCAGACGGCGCTTCCTGGCCGCAGCGGCCGACAGCGACGCCGACTCGATGCAGCAGGCGATGCAGGATGCCTCGCGCGCCCGCCGCGACCGGCCGAAGAAGCCGCTGCCCCTGCTGACACCGCCCGCAACGCCCGTGCGCTTCCGTGTGCGCGTTGATCTCGTCGACTCGAAACCTCCGATCTGGCGTCGGTTGAGCCTGCCCTCGAACCTGGCCCTCGACCGGCTGCACGACGTGCTGCAAACCGCGTTCGGCTGGACCAACAGCCACCTGCACCAGTTCACGCTCACCGACGACCCGCACGGAGAGGAGACGGTGGGCATCCTCACCCCGTTCGACGTGGAAGAGGGCGACGTGGGCGTGCTCGAGAGCGAGCTGCGGCTCGACCAGTTCCTCGCGAGCACGGGCGACACCCTGCGCTACACCTACGATTTCGGCGACAACTGGGAACACACGGTCACCCTCGAAGCGGTCGAAGCGGTCGAAGCGGCCGAGCCGCCCAAGGCCGGCGCGCCGACGGATGCCACCGTCCGCTGCCTTGCCGGACGGCGCCTGGGGCCGCCGGAGGACATCAGCGGAATGCACAGCTACGAGCAAGTCCTGGCGGCGGCGTTGAACCCGCGCGACCCGGCCTACTCGGACCTGATCGAGACGATCGCCTACCACGACCTGTTCAGCGTCACGGACGACATCGACCTCGACGCGATCAACCGGGGTCTCGACCGCCTCGCCGGAGCGGATGCCGCCCTGGCCTGGCTGCGCGCCAGCCGCGGAGGGGCCGGTTCGCCGATTGCGGACCTGATCGCGAGAGTCGGCGAGGAGGCTCAGCGCTACCTTGCCGGTTTCGTGGCCAGTGCCCGCCTGATGGAGCCGCTCGAGATCGATGAGGCAGCGGCGGAGTCGGCGACGCTCGTCATCCGCACCTTCCTGCGGCACGTCGGCGACGGCCTCCAGCTCAGCAAGGCCGGATTCCTGCAGCCTGCGGCCGTGATCGCGCTGATGGCGGAGCTCGATCCGGACAAGAAGGCGTACGGCAAGGCGAATCGCGAGGCCAACACGCGGCCGCTGCTCGATCTGCGCCAGACCGTGACGGAGCTCGGCCTGGTGCGGAAACGCAACGGCATGTTGCTTCCGACGAAGCTCGGGCTGGCTGTGCGCGAGTCGCCGCTCGCGCTGTGGCGCCACATCGCCTCCCGGCTTCCGGTGGAGCGCCAAGAGCAGGCAAGCGATGCCGCCCTCCTGCTGCTGCTGCTGGTCGCGGCCGGGGAAGTGGGGTCTTTCATCGCCCTCGGCAAGTCACTGGATCTGGTCAGCGCCGTGGCCGGCATGCAGCTCGAAGGCAACGGCCGCTACGGGAACGGGTCCGCGGTCTACAAGCCGCGGCATACCCGGGAGGCGCTCGAGTGGGCGGCTTCGGGAACGCTGGCGGATCCGCGACCGTTCCGGGTGCAGATGTACGCGCCCAGCCGCCTCGACTCGATCGGCGCACAGACCCTCGCCCGCGCCGCACTCACGCCCGGGCGCTGAGCCCCCACGCTGGCCGTACGCTGTCGCCAGGGAACGCCTTCCGGGCATCCGTTTTCCCGGGCAGAATGAGCGCGAACCGAGCGGCGCCGCGACAGCGTCGCAGCCACGCGCGGTTCCGGTGCGAGGGGAGTTGTGGATGCTGTCGTCAGACCTGCTGATTGACGCGTTCGACCGGGTGTCGGGCGTCGTGCATGCGGTGCTGCAGGATGCCGGTCCGGGGGTGCTCGGTTACCGGCCCGACCCGGAGGCGAACACGATCGCCTGGCTGGTCTGGCACCTGGCCCGCATCCAGGATGCGCAGATCGCGCCCCTCATCGGGGAGGAACAGGTCTGGACCGCCGAGGGATGGTCGGTGAGGTTCGCGTTGCCGTTCGGGCCCAGCGCCACGGGGTACGGGCACACGGCCGACGAGGTCGCGGCCGTGCGGTCGAGCGCCGAGCTGCTGGGCGGGTACTTCGACGCCGTGCATGCCCGCACGATCGCGTACCTGCCGACCCTGGCCGAGGCGGATTTCGCGCGGGTGGTCGACCGCGGGTGGAACCCGCCGGTCACGGTCGCGGTGCGCCTGGTCAGCATCATCGCCGACGACCTGGAGCACGCGGGCCAGGCCGCCTATGTGCGCGGGCTCGCGATGCGCGCCGACCTCTGAGCCCGCCGAGCCTTCAAGCGCCGAGCTCTGAACCCTGGGTGCGGCGGATGCGCCGGCGGGTTTCCCGGCGGATGTCCCGGCGGAGGACCGTCCAGCCCCTAGAATCCTGATCCATGACGACGATCGCGGTGTACCTGTTCTGCGCCCTGCTGGCCGCGCTTGCCGTGTTCCAGATCCTGCTGATTGCCGGCGCGCCCCTCGGCCGCTTCGCGTGGGGCGGCCAGAACCGCGTTCTGCCTGCTCGACTGCGCTGGGGGAGCGTGGTGTCGATCCTGCTCTATGCGGCCTTCGCCTTCGTCGCGTTCGAACGAGTGGGCCTGATCGACCTCATCCCGAGCGACGGCTTCATCGCCGTGCTGATGTGGGTGATCGCCGGATACCTGCTGCTCGGCGTGGTGATGAACTTCCTCTCGCGCAGCCGGCCCGAGCGGTACACGATGGGCCCGCTCGCCCTGGTCCTCAGTGTGCTCGCGGTGATCATCGCGACGAGCTAGTTCCCCGGACGTCGCGCCTGCCGCGTCCCGTCCCGCGTCCCGTGCGTGTGCCCACCCGTGCGCCTGCCCCTGTGCTCGCCCACCCGCGTGCTCGCCCACCCGCGTGTTCGCCCACCCGCGTGTTCGCCCACCCGCGTGTTCGCCCACCCGCGTGTTCGCCCACCCAATTGAGTTGCGGAGAAAGTACCTTCCCGCGGCAAACGAAGGTACTTTCTCCGCAACTTAACCCTCGGGACGACCCTCGGGATCTCAGGGCCCCAGACCTCTGACTCTCAGCCCTCAGCCCCCAGCCCTCAGCCCCGAAGGACCACGATCAGGTCGGCATCCTCCCGGGTCGACTCGATGAGGTCCGCGTTGCTCTGGTCGCTGCCGCGCGCGAAGGCCGCGGCATCCGCCTCGCCGCGCCCGAACTCCACGTGCCGCCCGATCAGGCGCGGGAGCCGCACCGATGCCGGCACCTCGAGGTACCAGACCGAGTCGAGCTCCCCGCGGATCGCGCGCCACGCGGGGACATCCGCAAGCAGGTAGTTGCCCTCGGTGATGACCACCGGGACGCTACGGGGGATCGCGATGGATGCCGCGATCGGCTCCTCCAGGCCGCGGCGGAATGACGGCGCGTAGACCACGTCCTCGTCGCGGGCGCGCAGCCGGCGCAGCAGCGACAGGTACGAGCCCGGGTCGAAGGTGTCGATGGCGCCGCGGCGCTCGGCCAGCGGCGTGCCCCGGATGATTTCAGTCGCGAGGTGGAAGCCATCCATCGGCACGACGATGGCCGTGTCGGGGCCGAGGATCCGGGCCAGCTCGGCGGCCAGGGTGGACTTGCCGGCCCCCGGCGGACCGCAGAGGCCCAGCAGGATGCGCCCGCCCGGCTCACGCAGCCTCTCACGCGGCCGCTCGCGCAGTCGCTCACGCAGTCGCTCGGACAGTCCCGCCGCGGCTGTCTCGATCGTGTCGGGGAGCGCTCGGCGCCACGGTGTGTCCAGGGGGCCCTCACCCAAGAGGGGAGCTCGTGGCTCGCGGCCTCGCCGTCGCAGACTGGCCCTCCATGAGCGGCCTGCTCAACCCTGCGAGCAGGGCGCCGATACCGCCCCAGGCCAGGTCCCCGATCGAATCGACGTAGCCAACGAAGATCTCCTCGTCGATGTAGGTGTGCCCGAACCACTCGAAGATCTCCCAGAGCACTCCGAGAGACAGCCCCAGAGCGAAGGTCATCACGGCGGTCGACGCCATCGGCCTCAGGAGCGTCGCGGCGTCGGCCAGGAGTCCGAGCCGTACGAGCCCGATGTAGACCAGTGCGGCGCAGAGTCCGTTGGTGAGGAAGTGCATCGGAAGATCCCACCAGCGCGTCGAGATGTAGATGTCCAGCACGCTGCTCCACACGGAGGCCAGGACCACGATGCCGAACGCGATGTCGAAGCCCGGCCGAACGCCCAGCAGCCGGGGAAGGAACATCCCGACCGTCACGAACGCGAGGCTGAACCCCGCGGCCGGGCCCCAGCCGACGCCTGCGACCACGATGCCGATCGCAGCCAGCATCCGCAGCGCGTCGGCGACCGTCTCGGCGGCTCCCGTCGGAGCCGGCAGGTATGTCCGGATCATGGCAGCACTCTAGCCGAGTCGGACGCCCCGGCCGAACGGTCTCCGTAGCGCAGCACCGCCTGCACGGGTTCGTGGTCGGATGCCGCGCTGCCGTCGAATCGCGCGGCGTTGATGCCCGTGCTCATCACGTCTACGCCGTTCCCCACCAGGATGAGGTCGATGCGTTTGCCGCCCGGGCGGCGGCGTCGGTAGTTCGAGAAGGTGCCCCACTGCGGCGTCACCCGCTCGGCCGCCTCCTCCCAGGTGTCCCTGAGCGGCCCGTCTGCCGTCAGCCGGCGGTAGACGGCCGAGTCCGCGTCGGCGTTGAAGTCGCCGATCACCACGATCGCGGCGTCCGGCTCTGCGGAGCGAGCGGCCAGCACGAGGTCCAGGATGAAG
The DNA here is from genome assembly GCF_004403955.1 of Cryobacterium sp. TMT1-2-1. Classification (NCBI taxonomy): domain Bacteria; kingdom Bacillati; phylum Actinomycetota; class Actinomycetes; order Micrococcales; family Microbacteriaceae; genus Cryobacterium; species Cryobacterium sp. TMT1-2-1. The sequence continues at coordinate 94,660 of NZ_SOHC01000027.1, read as the reverse complement.
TTCGCCGATTCGAGCCTCGACCGCCACGAGAGGTGATCGAAATGGGTGTTGAAGGCGAGGAGCCGTGCTCCGGTCGCGGTATCCGTGAAGTCCGCTGACACGACGATGCGCGGCGTCAGATTGCCCCACGATCTGGACCCGGGCTTCTCCGGCGTCGCGGACAGGGCCCGTTGCTGCCAGGCGGTCAGCTCCAGCCGCCGCGAGTCGTAGAACACAGCACACCGCTCGTCCCGTCCGGAGGCGTAGCGGCCGTGGCCTACCCACTGGTAGTGTGGTCCGAGGGCGTCGGAAACGAAGTCGACCTGGTCGGCCAACCCCTCCTGCACGCCGAGAAGCGTCGGCTGCTCGGCGGCGAGGATGCGTCGAACGAGCGGCTTCCGCGTGGCCCAGCGATCGGGACTCCCCGGCAGGAGATTGCGGGAACGCCGACGGATGTTGTACGTCATCACGTGCAGGTCGGGCTCGGTCACCGGACCGATCAGCGCGGCATCCGTCATGCGCCCAGAGTACGCTCGCGGCGCGGGATGCGTCGGGATGACGCCGGCTCCTGCGTGTTCAAGTCACGAGCCTCAGGATGCCCGGGCCATCGCGATCATGCTCTCGAAGTCGAGCCCCGCCTTCGTGCCGCCGTCGCAGAGGATGTCCACTCCGGTCAGGTAGCCGGGCTTGTCGCTCGCGCAGAACGCGAGTACTTCGGCGACCTCCTCCGGCTTGCCGAACCGCTTCAGAGCGGCGTACTCGACGAGCTTTCCCGAGGCCTTCGCCTCCTCGAGGCGGCCCATCGCGGTGTCGAAGCTACCGGGTGAGACGGACACGATGCGGGCTCCCTTCGCACCGAACGCCGCAGCCATCTCCTGGCTGTACCAGATGACGAAGCCCTTGCTCACGGAGTACGCCGAGCCCGAGTGCATCGACTTCGGCGCGAGCTTCGCTGCCGAGGTCAGCTTCCGGACGAATCGCGGCAGATCGGTCAGAGCGAGCCGGAAGGAGCGCGTGGGTGTGAGCAACTTCGGCGTCATGTGGCCGGCGATCGACGCGACGTTCACCAGGGCGAAGCCCTCGCCGGCGATCGCGAGGGCCGCTTGAGTGACATTCACGGTCCCGAGCGCGTTGATCCGGATGATCTGCTCCGCGGTGCCCATCTGCGGGCTGACGCCCGCGGAGTGCACCACGGCGCGCACCGTGCCGGTGCCGGTGCCCGTGCCCGTGCCGGTGCCCGTGCCGGACCTTGTCGCTGTCGCGAACAGCGCGTCCACAGATGCCCGGTCGGTGATGTCGCAGACGACGCCCTCGGCCTCGATGCCGAGCCCGGTCAGCTCTGCGACGGCGGCGTCGAGCCGCTCCCGGTTCACGTCCGCGATGACCACGCGATGGTCGCGCCCCATGATCTTCGCTGTCGCCAGGCCCATGCCACCCGCGCCGCCCGTGATAATCACCGTCTGCGTCATCGATCCTCCTTGATCGTCGGGCGTGGGTCCCCGCGCTCCTGCCGGTCGCATTCAATCACGCCGCGGCGAGCCCGGGCCAGTTCCGCCCATTTGCTAACGAGGCTACTATCCGCTGCAGCACCATCGATGGAAGGAATCGGCGATGAGCGCACGAAAAGTAACGCTGGCGGGCTGGGTCGCTCTGGTCCTCGGCCTCCTGTTCGTGTTGCTCCAGTCGTATGGCTGGTGGAATGAAGTTCAAGCCCGCGGAGACCAGGGGGATTGGCTTGAGCAATGGGCGATCACGACGCACGTTCTCCCCACCCTGCTGCTGGTCGCCTCCGTCGCGCTGGGCTGGCGCTGGCCGCTGGTCGGAGCCATCGGGTTCCTCGCGTATTCAGTCGTGATGGTCTTCAGCTACTACCCCGAGTGGGCATACGCCCCGTTGGTGACCGGACCCACGGTCGTCATCGGCGTGCTGTTCCTGATCGACTCCTGGCTGCGGCGACGCAGCGTCACCGCCGCACCTCGCCCCAGCACTTAGTCCGGCTGGCGCGTAGCCCGATTGGCCCAGGCGAAGATCGAGGGCCACCAGAAGCCTGCACCACTGGCCGCTGCCGGGCGGCGGGATCGAACTCTGCTGCGTGACGCATGACGCATGACGACATGGCGCCGTAGGGTTCCTACTATCCCATCCAGCTGCCGATGCCGGTCCAGTGACGTTCAACGTAGCGGCCGCGCATTCCCTTCTGCACGGCAAGCTGCAGTGCAGTCTGCATGAGCGCCTCACCACCCTCGGCGTGGAGTTCCTCACCGATTGCCGTCAGTCGATCGTCCGTCCGGCTCCACTCCGGGTCGCTCATGCCCTTGCCCTCTTCCGAGAGGGCGTTGAGCTTCCCGTCGAGGGCCATGATCTCATCAGCCAGGGTGCCCAGGTCGCTGATCGGTGCCATCAGTATCTCCTCTGTTCGAATTCGCGCTGCCATCATGCGGCGGTCTGGATCGGGCGGCCAGACCGTGGACAGGCACGATGGCCAGGTGTATGCGAGAACAAGGGGTGGCCTCGCCGGCTACCCGAGTGCCGGCTACCCGAGTGCCGCCTACCCCAGGCCGCAAGCCAGGCCACAAGCCAGTGCCGCAAGCCAGTGCCGCAACCCGGCGCCCCGTCCTCAGTCCGATTGGCCCATACGAAGATCGAGGGCATCCGCGATCCTTGTGCGGGAGGTGGTGACGTAGCGCCATTTGCCGCCGCCGGGGTCGAGCCAGGGGGGTGCCTTGAGCTGGGGAACGCCTCGGAGCATGCGGATCTTCCAGCCGGAGGTCTCGATCGTTCTGTGATGGAACCAACAGAGAAGCACCCCGTTATCGGTGTGGGTGTCGCCGCCCCAAGCATCCGGGATGACGTGATGGATCTCGCTCCAGCTGGCCGGGATCTGACAGCCGGGGATGATGCAGCCACCGTCCCGGGCGGAGATCGCCCGGCGCNTCGCCACTCGCTACGACAAACTCGCCCTCACCTACCGCGGAGGCGTCGTCCTCCGTGCCATCACCATCTGGTTACACGAATTAGGAGACACGCCCTAGTCCGATTGGGCCAGGCGGAGATCGAGTGCATCCGCGATCCTTGTGCGGGAGGTGGTGACGTAGCGCCATTTGCCGCCGCCGGGGTCGAGCCAGGGTGGCGCCTTGAGCTGGGGGACGCCTCTCAGCATGCGGATCTTCCAGCCTGAGGTCTCGATCGTTCGATGGTGGAACCAGCAGAGAAGCACCCCGTTATCGGTGTGGGTATCGCCGCCGAAGGCGTCCGGGATGACGTGGTGGATCTCGCTCCAGCTGGCCGGGATCTGACAGCCGGGGATGATGCAGCCGCCGTCCCGGGCGGAGATCGCCCGGCGCTGCTCCCGATTGAAGCAACGGTCGGGCACACCGAGCGAGCAGATCGCGTTTTCGTCGCCGAAGACAACGGGCTGGATGCCGCCGGTGCAGACCTTCTGCTTCACGGCCCGCATCGACAGCGGGACCTCGATGCCGTCGATCCAGCCCACTCCCTGTTCCTGAAGAAGGTCTTTCTGCCGGACGGTGACGAGAACGGTGGGGGCGGCGCCTCCGATGGTGGGGGCCTCGGCGCTGCGCGCCGCGACGTCGAGGATGACAGCGAGCACGTCGTGCCGCCGCTGGTCGAAGGTGCGGTCGTCTCGCTCGAGCACCGACCGTTCGAGTTCTTCCTGCGCCTGCTCCGGGGTGAGGAACGCGACCGGGGCGGACTTGGGCGAGAGATACGCGTCGAAGAGGCGCTGCAGCTGCCCGCCGATCTCGGGCAGCAACCGGCCGGAGACCGGGATCGTTCCGCCCTGCGCGCGCCCGAGGCGCAGCCCGCGTTCCTGGAAGGCACGCTCATCGTCGGGGCGGGCGCCGTCGGGATCGAGCACCGGCTTCCACACGGATGCCTGCAGCCGGATCTCATCGGCCGTGGCCGGCACGCAGGTGTCCATGCTCTGGCCGGTCGCCGCGGCGACGAGTTCGGTTTCGGCCAGCTGGACGTTTTCGAGGTTTGCGCGGTTCAGTGTCGGAGTGAGGGAGCCGAGGATGGCTTCGGCCGCGTCGAGGCCGAGCGCCCCGGTGGCCAGGCCCGCCGCGGTCGCCGGGAACTTCGGCGGCAGAGCCTCGCCGACGATGGAGTAGTCGGTGCGCACCTGCGATCCGATGCGCATCCGCCGGTTCGCGGTCGACCCGGACACCAGGGTCATCCGCTGCACCAGCTCCGACGGGGTGCGGCAGCCCTTCTTCGCCGAGAGCCGGCCGGTGCCGAGCTCGAATCGGGACCGGTCGGCGATCTCCGCGGCCGCCGCCACCCGGAGGGCATCGACCCGACGGCCCGCCTCCTCGATCGCCGCGGTCACCCTCAGCAGCCCGTCGTCGCCGAAGCCCCGCACGTCCGAACAGCGCAGCGCCTCACCGATCTGCGCGGTGGCCACGGCCAGCGACGCGAGCGCATCCGCACCGTCGGCGGCGGCCGATCCGGCGGCTGACTCAGGGGCTTCGGTGGGGGTGTCCATACGTTAAGTCTCCGCCGAACCACCGACATTCCTACCGACAAAGCACCGGTCAGCCGCATTTTCTGTGGATAACTCCGGCGGGTTGGCGCCTGTGGAGGAAGGGCAGCCGCGGACTCCGGCACCAGTCCGCTCCGACACCACCCCTCAGGGCGCCAGCAGGATCTTCCCCACGTGCGCCGACGACTCCATCCGCCGGTGCGCATCCGCCGCCGACGAGAACGGGAATCGGCTGTCGATCACCGGGCGGAAGGCTCCGGATTCGACCCAGGGCCAGACATCCGTTCGGATGCCGCGCATGATCGCGGCCTTCTCCTCGAACGGGCGCGAGCGCAGCGTGGTGCCCCAGTACCGGCCCCGCTTCTGCATGAGGTGGAACGGGTTGAAGCTCGCGTTCTCGCCGCTCTGGTTGGCGATCACCATGATGCGTCCGCCCATCGCCAGCGCCGCCACATTGCGCGCCGCGTACGAGCCGCCGATGATGTCGAGAATCACGTCGGCCCCGTGCCCGTCGGTCGCGGCCGCGATTTCGGCCGGGAAGTCCTGCTCGCGGTAGTTGATCAGGATCTCCGCCCCGAGGCTGCGGCACACAGCGAGTTTCGAAGCCGATCCGGCCGTCACGGCCACCCGCGCGCCGGCCAGCACGCCCAGCTGGATCGCGGTCGTGCCGATGCCGCTGGCGCCGCCGTGAACGAGCAGCGTCTCGCCGGCGGTCAGGCCCGCGCTCATGAACACGTTCGACCACACCGTCGCCAGCGCCTCGGGCAGCCCGGCCGCCTCGACGAGGTCGAGCGAGTCCGGAACCGGCAGCGCGAGGTCCTCGTGCACCACGGCCTCTGTGGCGTAGCCGCCGCCGGCGAGCAGCGCGCACACCCGGTCGCCGACCGCGAACTGCGTCGCCTCGGCCCCGACCTCGGTCACCACACCCGACACCTCGAGCCCCGGCCACTGCGGCGCCCCGGCCGGCGACGGGTAGCGCCCCTGCCGCTGCGCAACGTCCGCGCGGTTGACGCCCGCCGCGGCCACCTGAATCCGGATGTCCCTGGCGCCGACAGGCAGGTCGTCCACTGTGGCGAGGGAAAGGGCTTCGGGCCCGCCGGGGGCGTTCACGAGGATTGCGCGCATGCGCTCATCCTACGAGCGTCCCACTCGCGGTCGTCGAGTCGCACCGGTGGTCGAGCCGGTCGAGACCCGCCGCGACGCTGGCCGAATCGCGAAGGGCCGGCGAAACGACGAACGTCGTCTCTCCGGCCCCAGCTCCTGGCCTGCGAAGTAGTAGCTAGTTCGCCGGTTCGGTGACTGTGTTGCTCTGCAGGGTGACCGCCGTCTGCGCCAGCAGGCGGCCGTTGATCGATGCGCCGGTGTTCATGGCGATCATGGTCTTGCTCAGGATGGTGCCCTCGAAGTGGGCGGTCGTGCCCAGCGTCACAGCGCCGGCGGTCTGCCAGAACACGTTCTTGGCCTGAATGCCGCCCACGAGGGTCACGTTCTTGGCCGGCGCCTGGTCGATGTTGCCGGAGACCTGGAAGACGAAGACGTCGTCCGGACCCCCGGAGAGTTTGACGTCGTTGGAGATCGAAACGTCGGTGCTCCACTTGTAGAGGCCCGGGACGAGGGTGCGTCCGCCGATCTCTCCGGCACCGAGGTTGACGAAGTCCGGGTTCACGCGACCGGCCGCATCCGTGTACGCAATGCCCATGTCGCCGACGGCGGTCGTGAGCAGCGTGGCATCCGTGACCGCACACGGCGGGCCGGCGGCGTCAACCGAGTAGATGGTGCCGGTCACCTCTGGGCAGCTCAGCAGGATGGCGGCACCGGTGATCGGGCTCGACCCGACGTTGCCGGTGACGGCCGAGGAGGGGACATCCGTCACCCCGGTCTGTGACAGGATCGCGAAGGTGCCGGCAACGCCGAGGGCGACGGGCGCCTGGGGGGTGGGGCTCGCGACGGCTGCTCCGCCGAGGCCGGCGCTGCCGACTCCGACCACCGCGATGGCCACCAGGGCAGCCAGAAGCCGTTTGCGCGGGGTGGATAGAAGCTGGAATTTGGTCATGGTGCTCTCCCTCTCAATGGACCCGCAGGATGCGGATTGGGCAGGGCCGCGGTGGGCGCGGTCTCCGATGCTGCACATCGGGTTTCTGGGCGTTGGCCACCTGCGCCCCTGGCCTGATTCACCCAAAGAAAGAGAGCCCCCGGTCCCACGATCAACGGGCGTCCACCACGCACTCTTGTGTGCACGCCCCACGGGACCGATTCCAACGAATCGAATCTGTCTACCCCAACAGTAGGGGTGTCCCGGCTGCCCAGCGTGAAGCCCGGAGGCGTGTTCTCCTGACGTTCACCCCGGTGGTCGAGCCCTCGGTGGTCGAGCCCTCGGTGGTCGACCCAGGTTCACCGGACACCCCTCAGCGAGAGCGAAGAACCGCGAGCGCCTTCTCCGATAACGGGGTGCCGGCTCGCTTTGCCGCATAGAGCGCGGCGCCCACGACGGGGCTGAACAGGGGTGGGCGCAGGTCGTAGTTCGGATTGTCCGCGACCAGGGCGTCTTCGAAGCCCCGGCGAATGAACTCCGCGTTGAACATCCCGCCCGAGTACGACACCGGGACAAGGTCGTCCACGCCGAAGCCGAGCTCGACACGTGTGGTTTCGACGATCGCGGCCAGTTCAACGCACGCGTCGGTCAGAATGCCGGCCGCAACGGCGTCACCCTGCAACTCCGCATCGACGACCGTCCGGGACAGGTCGGCGATATCGCTTCGCCGGCCCTGCCAGCGGTCGACCACGATGTGGATCAGGTCGAGGTCGCTCGTCACGCCGACCCGCGACTTGATCGCGTCGTACAGGGGGCCGCGGGGGAGCCGGCCATCACTCATCCGGGTGAAGGCGTTCAGGCCTCGGATGGCGATCCAGTACGCAGAGCCTTCGTCGCCGAACAGCTCGCCCCATCCGCCGGCTCGATAGCCCAGGCCGTCACGCTCTCCATAGGTCATGGAGCCGGTTCCGCTGATGACGTTGATGCCGTCGATGCCGCCCAGTGATCCGGCCCAGCCGCAGACCATGTCGTTGTCGCAGGAGTACCTGTCGTGGCCGAGAACGTTACGGGGAAGCGCGTTCAGGGTTTCCACGTCGCCGCTCGCCTCGCCGTAGCCGGGCAGGCTGAAGAAGGCTTGACGGATGTCCGCTGGTTCGACGCCCGCAGAGCGGCACACCTGGCCGACACCGTCAGCGAGCACCCGTTCGACGAGCTCGATTCCCTCGGTGAAGTAGTAGCAGCTCTGCGTTTGTGCCTCGGCCAGGATCTGTCCCGAGTCGTCGAGGAGCACGAAGGCGGTCTTTGAGCCGCCACCGTCGACGCCCAGGAACAGAGTCACAGCCGCGCGCTCGCGCCCGCGGCTTCGCCCGCGGCAGGCGCCAACGGGTGGATGGTGACGCCCTGCACAACGCGGTTGACGTCGCCTCCGGGGAACGGGTTGTCTGCCGTCGTGCCGAGCTCTAGGGCGAACGACAAACCCAGGATCTGTGCCACGACGACGTAGCCTACGGCAAGGTACGCGTCGTTCAGGCCGGCCAGCCCCTCGAGAACCCACGATTCGCCGAGCGACGCAGGCAGCGGCTCTGAGGCGATCGCGATGACGCTTTCCGGCTTCTGGGTTGAGCGGAGCTCGGCGATGATGTCCAGGTCGTACTGGCGGGTGTACGGGTCCGATGACACGTAGACGAGCACGAGCGTGCGGTCGTCGAGCACGGCCTTGGGGCCGTGGCGAAAGCCCAATGCGGAGTCGAAGTAGGTGACGACCCGGCCCGCGGTGAGCTCCAGGAGCTTCAGGGCCGATTCGCGAGCCAGGCCGGTCAGCGGGCCGCTTCCCAGGTACACGATCCGGTCGTATCCGCCCGCGGCGAGCTGGCGGATCGCCTGCTGCCGGGACTGGATGACCTGCGTCGCGGCGGCGGCGAGGGCGCTGACTGCTGCGTCATTCTCGCCCCCCAGGATGAGCAGGCACGACAGCAGCATCGACGTGAAGCTCGAGGTCATCGCGAACCCCTCGTCGTTGGAGCGCTCGGGCATCAGCACGGTCATGGACTTCTCGCGACCCTCGTGCTCCCGGTAGAGGCCGCCGACCCGGTCGCAGGTCAGCACCAGGTGGCTCACGTCGGTGAGGCATTCGTCGGCCAGGCGGGTTGCGGCGATACTCTCCGGGCTGTTGCCCGATCGGGCAAAGGAGATGAGCAGTGTGGGCAGATCCTCCGCGAGAGCGTCCCGCGGGTTCGAGACGATGTCCGTGGTCGCGAGGGCGTCGACGCGACGGTCGAGAAGCCGGGAGAGGGCCGGAGCCGCGATCTGCCCGACGAAGGCGGACGTGCCGGCTCCGGTCAGCACGATGCGCAGATCGGGGCGGGCCAGCAGCGGCGCGAGGAATGCATCCAGATCCTGGCGCAGAGCCGCGATCGCGGATGCGGCCTCGCCCCAGACCTCGGGCTGCTGGAGGATCTCGCGGACCGTGGCTACAGAGCCGGGGCCGGGGGTGAGGACGCCGGGTGAGGTGAGCGGACTAGTCATTAGTAAATACTGCGACATACTGCGTGCTTCACGCAATATCACGAGCGTTTTGGCGCTAAAGTGGGCACAAACAATGCGCATTTGAGACAAGAAAGCGAATCATGTCCACTGACGGCTACTTCGAAGCCCATCCTCGCGCAGTATCCGCGAAGCGCTCCGACCGGATGCGAGCGGTCCTGTCCGCGCTTCAGGAGCAGAACACAATGTCCCTGGCCTCTCTCGCCAGGGACCTCGGGGTGTCGGCCGCGACTCTCCGGCGGGATCTGGCCGACCTCGACGAGCAGGGCCTTCTCGTGCGCACCCACGGAGGCGCCCGCGCATTGGAATCCCACAGCGAGATTCCGGTCCGGCTTCGCGACACCCAGTTCAGGGAAGCCAAACAACGTATCGCCAGGCGCGCGGTCGAAATGATCCCCTCCGGCCCGTATGCCGTGGCGATCAGTGGCGGCACCACCACGGCGGAGGTCGCCAGGGCCCTCGGCAATCGCACGGAGTTGACGATCGTGACCAACTCGCTCACGACCGCTTTGGAGTGCGCGGCGCGGCCCCAGCTCAAGGTGATCATCACCGGCGGGGTCGTGCGGTTGAGTTCGTTCGAGGCCGTCGGGTCACTGTCGGAGAACACGTTCAAGGCGATCAACGTGGGCACGGCCATCCTCGGCACCGACGGCATCACGGCCGCCGGCGGGGTGACGACGCACGATGACACCGAGGCCCGCACGAACAACGCGATGGTCGCCAGCGCCCAGCGAGTGATCGTGGTCGCGGACGGTTCGAAGGTCGGGCGGGTGACCCTGGCGAAAATGGCGGACCTGTCCCAGATCAGCGACTTTGTCACCGACTCGAATGCAGACCCGGTCGAGCTGGAGCGCATCGCCGACGCCGGCGTGCAGGTGCACGTCGTCGATCTCACCGGGGCGCGGCCGTCACGCCTCAAGCAGGCGAAGGCCGCCTCCCCGGACGCTTAGCCGGCCCCGGCTACTTCACGCTTCCGGCGAGCAGCCCACTGACGATGTACTTGTTCAGGAGCAGGGCGATGGCCGCGGGAACGGCGATGGCGATGATTCCGGCGGCGCTGAGCAGCGAGAAGGGCACGACGTGCCTGCCCTGCAGCGCGGCGATGACGACAGTCAAAGGCTGCGTCGACAGGTCGCTCGACAGCACGAGCGGGAACAGGAACTGACCCCACGCGAACAGGAACGTGATGATCGCGGTGGAGATGATTCCGGGCAGCGCCAGGGGAATCACGATGTGCCACAGGATCTTCATCCGGCTGGCGCCATCCATGGTGCCGGCTTCCTCAATGGCCAACGGAAGACTCGACATGTAGTTGTAGAGAATCCAGGTCGCGAGCGGGAGGAACCCCGAGACGTACACGAGCACGATGCCCGTATACGTGTTTACGAGGCCGAATGTGCTCAGGATGCGGTAGATCGGGATCAGGGTCGTGTACGCCGGGAATGCCATCGTGGCGAGCACGGCGTAGAAGAGGATCTTCCCGCCCCGGAACTTCATCCGGGCGAATGCGTACGCCGCGAGCGTCGCCAGCACGACGGTGATCACTGTGGCCAGCGTGCACTCGATCAGGATGTTGATGGAGGACTGGCGAATGGCCGCTGCTGTCTCACCCTCGCCGGTGAGCAGCGCCAGGTAGTTGGACAACGTCGGAGTGGGCGGAACGTAATTCGAGGGCTTCGAGCTCACCTGGGCATCCGTTTGAAGGCTGGTGTTCAGCGCCCAGTACACGGGCACGAGCGACCAGATCACGATGAAGGCGACTCCGAACCATCGGAACCAGTGCGGGCGGCGATTCATCAGTACTCCACAGGGCGGTAGACGAGCTTGAGAATTCCGAGCGACAGCACCAGCGTGACGATCGTGATGATGAGCGACAACGCGTATCCCTGCCCGAAGTCAAGGTTTTGGAAGCTGATGAAGTAGGTCTGCATGGTGACGGATGCTCCGGTGCTGGCAGCACCGTTGAGAATGTAGGGCTGGTCGAAGATGTTGAGGGTCGCGATCACCGCCTGCACCATCGCGATGGTGATGCCCGGCGCGGTGAGCGGCAGGGTGACCGACCAGAACACCTTCCACGGCGAACCGCCGTCCAGGCTCGCGGCTTCATAGAGTTCATCGGGGATGTTCTGCATTGAGGCCAGCACGAGCAGCGTGGAAAGCGGGGTGATCTGCCAGACCTGCACCATCTCGATGGCCAGGATTGTCATGAATTTGTTCTGGCCGAGGAAGACCTGGTACGTGTCGATCAGGTGCATGGACGTCAGCAGGCTGTTGACCAGGCCGGTATTGCTGTCCCAGATGTTGCTCCAGATGATCCCGTTGACCACGCCCGGGAGGGCCCAGGGCAGAATCAGCACGGCGATGAGCAGGGAGCGGCCGAGGAACTTCTTGCGCAGGATGACCGCGAAGAACACCGCGAGCACCGTCGACAGGATGACGCCGACGAGCACGTAGATCACCGTGTTACCCATGCTCGAGAGCACGCCGGCGTCGTTGAACAGGTTGACGAAGTTTTCAAAGCCGTTGAACCGCACGGGCGGATTCAGCGCCTGGTCCTTGAAGAACGAGGCCACGATCGTGAAGAGCGCGGGGATCAGGGCGAGGCTGATGATGAAGAGTGCGAGCGGGGTGACGAGGGCGTAGGGCAGGATGTCGAATCGGCCGCGCCGTTTGGCCCCGGGGGACGCGAGCTTCGCGCGTCCCCCAGGGCCTACGACTGGGGCGTTCTTGACCCGGGTATCAGCGTTCACCGTTGCGTTTCGGGTCGGGTTGCGCGTCGGGTTCGGGTCACGAGCCGCTTGAGAGCTTGTCAGCGGTGTCGGAGATCGCCTTCATCGCATCCTTGACGCTCATGCTGCCCGCTGCGGCCGCGTGCAGGTTGGTGTTGACCGCTCGGGAGAATTCGGGGTACCAGGCGGGCGCACCCTCGGGGAAGACCGGCCGGGCGCTGTCCTTCAGGATCGAGGTCAGCACGTCTCCGCCGGCCAGCTTGCCGTCCGCGGTGAGCTGCTCGATGGCGCTCAGGCGGGAGGGCAGGAAGTAGCCGGGGAAGACGTTGTCGGGGCCTTCGCCGCCCGCGAATCCGTACTGGGCCTTCTGGGAGGTGAACCACTCGATGAACTTGGCGGCCGCCTCCTTGTACTTGGCGGTGACGGGAATCCCGATGCCATCCGGGTTGCTGACGTTCGGTCCGACACCGTCGACGCCGGGCGTGGGCAGGTAGGTGACCTTGCCGACGACGCTGGACGTGTCGGGGATGTCGTAGAGGCTGCCGACGTTGCCGGAGTAGTCAGCGAACGTGGATGCGACGCCTCCCTTGGCCATGAGCGTCTGCTGGCCCTGCGTGTCGCTCACGTTGATGTTTCCCGGGGGAACGAGCCCGGACTTGACGCCGTTGACCATCCACTCGGCCGCCTTGTAGCCGGCGGAATCGGGGTCAGAGAACTGGGGCTTGCCGTCGCCGTCGAGAACGGTTCCACCGAAGGCGGCCGTGGTCTGGTACCAGTATGTGGACAGCCCTTCCGCAGCGGCGAAGGGGATGTTCAGGGGGTGCTCGGCTACGCCGCTCGACTTCAGCTTCTCCAGGTCCGCGGTGTATTCCGCGATGGTGGTCGGCATCGTCGTGATCCCGGCCTTCTCGAACATCTCCGTGTTCACCGTCGTGGTGAGGAAGGAGGCGTCGAAGGGGATGCCGACAACGTGCCCGTCCGACACGAAGGAGTCCAGCTGCGGCATGTCCTTCTTGTAGGAGTCCGTGTCCAGATAGTCCTCGAGGGGCTCGAACCACTTCAGCGTGCCCAGCTGCCCGACCCGGGACCAGTCCACGTCTGTCGCGTCGGCGAAGTAGGTCTTGGCGGCCGATGAGGCAGCGATCTTGGTCTGGAGGCTGTCCCAGTCGATGGTCGACCACTTGACCTTGATGCCCGTGTCCTTGGTGAACTCGGCAAGAGCGGCCTTGGGCGGCGGAGCCGTGAACAGGGCGACGGTGATCGTCACGCCCTTGGTCTCTGAGGAAGACTTGTTCGCTGCAGGCGCGCAGCCGGAGAGGCCGAGGCCCAGGATCGCCACACTCGCCAGGACTGCGCCCGTCCGTGTGTATTTACGCAGTGAAGCCATTTCAAACCTTCCGTTCCTGGAAAGCGCGGAAAGGCGCTCACCGCTGGTAACCGACCCATGACGATGCTGTCAAGTGAAATGACTGTGCCACACACTGCGCACTTACGCAAGAAATGTGCATAAAAACTGCTCACTTCAACCAGGGGTCGGTCAAAATGAACGGTTGCGCGGAGTCGGACCGCTCGTCCCGGCCGGTGGTCGAGCCCGTCGAGACCCGTCCGCCCAGCCGGTAATCGAGCTTGTCGAGACCCGCGAACCCCTACTCCGCCTACGCCTGCTTCACGGCCACGATGGACGACATCGCCCGCGAAGCCGGAGTGTCCCTCCGGTGAGCTACCAGCACGTGCGCAAGAGAGACGGCGCCTTCCGCCGCATCACCGAAAGGATGCTCGACGGCGCGCTGGCCGAGGCACGGAACGCTGCCGGGGCCTGCTCTCCTCCTCAAACACGCCGGTCCAGTACGCATCGGCGTCGTGAAAATGGCCAGCAAAGTCCTGGATGTTTCCGGCCGAACCTAGGTTGTTCGAGCCCTGGATGTTCGCCGGAGTCGCATCCGAACCGGATGCCCCGCCAGGGTCGTCCTGCCGCGCCAGCTAGCACGGGGATCGAGTGCCGCCCTCCGCCGAGCGATGCCGCAGCGGGCGACGACGACGTCTGGGCGCCCTCGGCTGTCGGACTCGCCGCCCGCTCCGTGACATCCGCGCTGCTCCCGAGCACGAAAAGTACCGAAACGAGTGCGAGTCTAAGGGCGGTAAGCCGATGGTTCCTGGTGCTAGCCTCATGATGAGGGCCTCCCTCGCTGGAGTTCGTGCTTGTTTTAGCGGTTCTAACGGCGGGTGGCGACCGAAGAGACTTCATTCGGTGGTGCGCGGGTGCCGCGCTCATAGCGCGGGGGTACAGGCACGCAGGGAACGCCCTCGGGATAGACATCCGGGTGCGGCAGGGCGTCGGCGGTTTGCTCGCGGTTACTGCCCGAGTTGGGCCTGTGCTCTTTGTCGGCCGGAGTAGCCCCGTCGGGCGGGGCCGCCACGCCAGATGCTCGGGCATATGCTGCGGGTCAGTGTCTCGCGGGGATCCGTAACAACCGGCCCGGTGATTGTGTGGTCAAGAGAGACCTCAATCGAGCAAGGTCAGGCGCGGCGCGGACGGGGGAGTGCCGCGGGATGGATAGAGTGCCACCAGGTCCTTGCGAAGAAGCGAGGGGGAAGTACGGGCATGGATTCGAGGGGAATTCGGCAATATGGCGTCGTCGGAACCCTCGGTGGGGGAGCGCGCAAGCCTAGCTCTCGAGGAACGCAATAAGCGTGCTTTCGAGCTTTTCACTGTCGCGCAATTCGCATTCCCAAACCGTGTGTACGCGCCAACCGCGCGTCGCGAGATCCTCTCTGTTACGCAGGTCTCGTGCCAGGGTGATGGATCGCTTGTTCGCCCAGAAATCCACGTTGCTCGCGGGTGTCGATTGCCCCCAGCGGCACGAGTGGGAGTGCCAAAAGCAGCCATTCACGAACACAACTTTGTGTCGACTGGTGAAGACAATGTCGGGCGTCCCGGGCAGGTCCCGAACGTGCAATCGGTAACGGTAGCCGAGCGCGTGGAGCATCCGTCTGACGGTCATCTCGGGTTTAGTATCGACCGAACGAATTCGCGACATCGTCTTGCTGCGTTGCTCTGGAGTCAAAACGTCGGGCATGTGGCCAACGCTACGCCGCTCCGATTGGAGAGTGGTGACAGCCTTGCCCCGACATCGCGAGGCGGATTCGCGTGCGGGACCGGCGGTATAAAGTGACTGACCTCGTCGACTATTTGCGCCTCTCCCGTCAGGCTGCGGTCGAGCAATGGTCGACGATCCTGCGCCGCGACCTCCCAGCGGCCGGACGCCGTCAAGTAGCGTATACGCCGGTCGAAACGCTTCTGACTTTCGGGCTGGCGTTTGTGGTGAATCGCGGAAGCTACGGAACGGCAAACCTCGACAAAGTCCCGGAGCCGGTGCCAACAGTGGCCCGCCTTTTTAGGCGGTCAATATCGAGCATTCTTGCCAAGATGGGCAACCTCGACGGATCCAGGACGAATGGGGCCCGCAACGAAATTGAACTCGCAAGCATGCTCGGCGGAGACCTGTCCCGCTACTTTCAGCTGTACGAAACAATCTTCGACGCTGCTCGGCTACTTGGCCTCGATACCCAAGCGCTTCCCGATTTCCTGGGCCTGGAGCGCGAATCGATGCAGCGCGTTTTGGACGCAGACAGAGTGACTTCGGATGAGCTGGCTGCGCAAGTTGAGCAGCAAGCTGACAAGTGGCTCCGGGAGAGACCCGATATCGAGCTTGTCACGACTGAGCGATTGCTGATGGGGTCGGCACGAATCGGACAGGCGCGATTCGCACGGGCCGTGCTCGCCAATTGGAGGCAGCGGTGTGCTTTTTGCGGTTTGACTCTCGTCGGTACGGGGCTCCCGCCGGCTCGAATGCTCGTCGCAAGCCATATCAAGCCGTGGCGGCACAGTTCCAACAAGGAACGACTCGACTATTTAAATGGTCTAGCGCTCTGTCCCACTCATGACGCGGCCTTCGATACCTTCCTGATCTCAGTGCAGCCCGACATGACATTGGCGCTGGCGCCGGCGCTCGAGATGGCGATCCGCCGTGACCCGATCGTGGCCCGAAACTTCGGAATCGACGTTCTCGTTAGCCGGCTCCAGATTGAGGAGGGGTCAGTCACTCCTCGGGAGTCGTATCTCGAATGGCACTCGCAGCGGCTTATCGGGCAACAGCCAAATCACAATGCTCGGGGTCCCCTAACTGGGGTGGACGGATTGCCGGGTATGAAGCGAGTCGGCCTTGGCCGACTCACCACTCAAGAAAGAATCAAACGATGAGCACCTCCGGCAATTGGCAGCGTCCTACTCCCTCCCTTGTGGCAGAAGTGCATGATCATCGCGCAACGGCGCTCGATGTGTATCGGCGAAACCCCAATCTGATTCAAGAGCACATCAATCAGGAGGAGAGTTACCGGACTGGCGGGTACGCGGAGCGCCAGCTTTTTGAACTCGTCCAAAACGCGGCAGATGCCAACGTCCGGGGAAAGAAACCAGGGCGCGTTGAGCTTCGACTGAGCGGAGGAAACCTCTACTGCGCAAACGAAGGTGAGGCCTTCACGAGTGACGGCCTCAAGGCCGTTACGCATGCCTTTCTGAGCGGAAAACGCGGTGACGAGATTGGTCGCTTCGGGCTCGGGTTCAAATCGGTCCTGAGCGTCACTGACAATGCTCAAATTCTCAGCCAAACAATTTCGCTCGAGTTCAATTCCTCTGATGCCCGAATCGCGATGAGCGAGTTTGGTCCCGGACGACAGCAGCTCCCGCAGCTGCGAGTGCCTACAGTGCTTGATCCTCAAACGGTCTTCGACAATGACAGCGTAGCGGCCGAGCTCGCGACATGGGCGACCACGATTATTCGACTGCCGAACGTCGATCATGCCGATCGCCTTAAGAACCAGTTGACGGCATTTAAGACTGAGTTCCTGCTCTTCGCATCTGCCGTTTCCACGCTGAGGCTCGTCATCGATGAGGGCGGCAAAGATGACATGGATCTCGAACACACATGCATTGCAGTGGCGCCCGGTCGAGTAGAAATTAGCGCGCCCGACGGCTCGAGAACAGAGTGGCTCATCAATGAGCGCATGCACAAGCCGTCCTCCCGCGCCCGCGCCGAAGTCGGCGAAGCGGTGGCCCGTAAAGAGGTCAAAATCACATACGCAGCGCCGCTGCAATCAGTTCAGACCCTTGGCCAGTTTTGGGCGTACTTTCCGCTTCGCGACGAGACGACGGCGCGAGGCTTGTTCAATGCGCCATGGAGAGTCAATGATGACCGTACGTCTCTCCTTCCGGGGCTGTACAACAATGAGATATACGAGCAGTTCGCGCAGATGTTCGTGGAAGTTCTCCCGCTTCTGTCCTCCCTCGACGATCCAGCTCGGCATTTCGATTACATGCCCGGCCGAGGCAAGGAAATCCGCAGTGATGGTGACCAATACTTCACCCAGAGAATCCCAGTGCTCGCGGCGGCGGAGGATCTGGTTCCCGACGCCACAGGAGCCTTGTGCCCGGGGAGCGAGCTAAGGCTCCTGTCGCTCGATTACGCGATGGACCCTGGCGTGATGGAACTCTGGCAGACCGCGCCTGCCTCGCCAGATGAGTTCGCCCATTTCAGATGTTTCTCCACGGCGGAGCGGCGAAAGCGTCTTGAGAACCTTGTTCGGAATGACTCCCGCGCTGACCCAGAGTTCCGCAGGGAGCTCGGTTTCGCGGAATGGCTGACCGTCCTCGCTCATGGTTCTGACTTTCAGAGTCTTCAGATCGCTTTGCGGATCCTGAATTTCCAGAGGGACCGCACCACTCGCGTACTCGGAACGGAAGCGCGCATCGTTCCATCTGCATCTGGCAAATTGTTCAAGGCCAATGCGACGTTTGAGCTGTACTTGCGCGGCGAGAGTGTCGGGCGGATATCCGATCTTGAACTAGTCGACCCGCGGTTCTTAGCGCTTCCAAAAGTCGAAGAGATCCTCAAAGCGCTGGATTTTCATAACCTCACTCCGTCGCAGGAGTTCCGGGCATTGCTCCGTACGGTGGCCGAGGATTGGAGCGATGCCCAGTGGGAGGAGCTCTGGAACGTCATGGACGACGTTCCGATCCCGGAAGCGCGCCAGCTTCTCTCCATGCACCAACGCGGCGACGGTGCCATGAAGTTGCGCGCTCAGGATGGTTCCTGGCGGGATTCACGCTCGCTGATGTTAGCCACGGGTACAAACTTCGCCCCGGCTGATCTTCGCTTGCGCCTGGACACAACATTTCACGGTTCAAATGTCGAGGTCTTGAAGTCGATGGGAGTGGTGTGCGGCGTCGATGCCCGGTTCCCGATTCGATACGAGCCGTTGTACCAGGAGTACCGAGCCTGGGCCAACGAAAAGTATCAGCAGCGCCTGTCAAGAGACTCCACTGCAACGACGGGAGAAGCCACCTTCGTGGAGGAGGAGGGTCCGGGTCCAATTCAGCTTCTGCAGCGCCTCCACACGGATGGCGACAGCGAAGCGCAGGCGGATTGGTCGGCCGCTCTCCTTCGAGCTGATGCTGATCGAACGTGGTCCATGACGCGAGTAGGGGATCCTCGAGCGAGCCCCATGGACTTCATCGCACCGCACCTTTGGGCGATCAAGAAATACGGGCTTGTCGCCACGACCTGGGGTCCCATTGAGGCCAAGTTCGCGCTGGACCCAGCTCTCATTCAGTATCGTGACTACCTACCGGTTGCCCTCACCGGGCAGGCAACCAAGTTGGGCCTCGCCAAGGAGTTGAAGGACGTCCCACCGCCGGTGTGGGAAAAGTTCCTTGAGACTGTGCCTCATGCGGTCAACCCGCAGAACCTGGGTGCGCTAGTTCTCGCGGCCGCCCGTAGGCTTCCGCCGTCGTTCCCAATAAGTCGCATTCCGGCAATTATCGGCGCGGGCGTTTCCGTTGTTGATGCCGCAGATGTGCAGGTCGCGACGACGGTGCAGGAGATCACATTCTTGCTGGCAAAGGCCACTCCATTCCTTCACATCGTCGAGGATGACGAGGCGGAGTACCTCGTCGAGCGTCTGGGCGCCTTGCGGGCGAGCGAGCAGGTAGCTTTCAGCGTGGTGACCGAAGGCGTCTCAGAAGCTGCGCTCCTATGGGACCGCTACCGAGGCTTCAAACGCCTTCCTGGCGCCGCCCTCAGAGACGTTCAGCTCATCGCGTGTGATCGAATTGCGAAGCGCGTTACTGCAGCTGGCGGCGTCGAGGACGAGCCGATCACGCACTACCGTCAGGGATCGACGATTTACTACCAGCGTGACCTGGTTCCCGATGAACTGATGTTCCTGATCAACAAAGAATTCATTCTCGGACTGAGTGTCCCCGAACTATCCAAGCTGCTCAACGTCTCCATCGAACTCGACATGAAGCTGCTGATGGAGCGTTGCCAACTCGAGGATGACGAAGTCAAGAGACTCTTGATGCTCTTCACATCAGATGAGCTTGAAACGGCCTTACCGGTCGGACTTCTGAAATCCGTTCGACGGCTTGGAGCGCCAACGCGCCCCACGGACGTGTCTCGACTCTTCTTGAACGTGCATGGGTTTGACTCCCTAAACGTCCTCAAGAACGACTTCGTCCGCAAGGGTTTTCCTTGCCCGGATCGCTGGGCAGGATCCCTCGACGCGCTCAAGTTCGTCCGAGACCTCGGATTCAAGCCTGCCTACGCTCAGGAGAAGGGCGGCCCCCTCGCCGCTTCGATCCAGGTGTTGGGCCGGCCGGAATTGCCTGCGCTTCACGGGTATCAAGTCGAACTTGCGCACAAAATCAGGGACGTTCTTAGGGCGAAACGGGGAGACGAGGCGAAAGCGATGCTCTTCCTGCCAACTGGTGCGGGAAAGACCCGGGTTACTGTCGAGGCAATCGTGCAGGCGTTCCTTGAGGATGGCCTCGTTGGACCCGTGCTTTGGATCGCGCAGTCCGAGGAGTTGTGTGAACAGGCAGTTCAGACATGGAGTGCCGTTTGGCGTGAACTCGCGGATTCCCGAACCCTGACGATCGGCCGGCTCTGGGGATCAAACACTGTTAGCGATTTCGAAAATGACTTGAGCATTATTGTCGCGACCGACGCGAAGCTGGAAAAGCTTCTTGGGAAGTTTGAGTACAAGTGGTTGGCAGAAGCTACCGCTGTGATCGTAGACGAGGCCCATGTGGCGGGCGACTCTCCGCGTTACACGAGGATTTTCCGTTGGCTTGGCGTCGATGGTCGGTCGGCCGAAAAGCCACTTCTGGGGTTGAGTGCCACGACATTCAAGAACCGAAGCGAGGGTCGAACTAAGAGTTTGGTGGCGCGCTTCGGGCGCAATCGGCTGAACGCTCTTGGGTCGGATCCTTATGGGGCTCTGCAGGACATGGGCGTGTTGGCCAAGGTGCGGTACGACGAACTGCGAGGTGCTGATGTCGAATTGAGCCCACAGGAGCTTGAGGACGCGGCGAGCTGGTCTCGACTTTCATTCACTGTCATGACACGCGTCGGCAACGACGAAGACCGCACGATTCGGATTGTTGAACATATCAGCGAACTTGACCCGACGTGGCCGGTTCTAGTCTTCACCTCCTCCGTTGTTTCAGCCCAAGTGCTGGCGGCTCTGTTGCAGGCGCAAGGTATTTCGGCTGCATCTGTGAGTGGGAATACGCGACGCCAAGAACGGCGCCGAATAATTCAGGATTTCAAGGATCGCAAGATCCGAGTGTTGGCGAACTGCGACGTACTCACGCAGGGCTTCGACGCTCCCGGCGTGCGCGCCTTGTACATCGCCAGGCCGACACTGAGTCCAAATGCATATATTCAGATGGTCGGTAGAGGCTTGCGCGGCCCATTGAACGGCGGAGAGGCCGAGTGCCTCATCGTCAATCTGAAGGATACCTTTTCCAACTTCTCCGGAAACCTTGATTTCACTGAGTTTGATGGGCTGTGGGATAGCACCGAGGCGGCGACGAAATGAGAATGCTCCCGCCCGAAAGCTCCTTCACTCATGTCAAGAGCAACGCCGAAATCCGTGTCGCCCACCTAATCTCCCAGATTGGGTATGAGGAACCGGTGGCGTGTTTCTACTCCGTTCACCTGACCGAACACGAATACAAACGGATGTCGGAAGTCGACTTTGTCGTCGTCTGGGAGGACTGCGTCCTCGCCATCGAGGTGAAGGGTGGGCGCGTTGCCCGCGCTGGCGGCTCTTGGAGCTTCACGAATCGACATGGAGAGCAGACCTTCAGGGCGGAGGGGCCATTTGATCAGGCTCGGTCAGCGATGTTCGCTCTCAAGGAACGTCTCGAGAAAGTGGATCATGCTCTGGACGTGTCCTTCGCCTTCCTCGTCATCACTCCCGACCAGGCGTTACCTAACGACACCGAGTGGGAGCCGTGGGAACATGCCGGGCCTATGTCGATGACTGTGAACGGTTTGAAGAAGGTTCTGGATCAAGCTCGATCCCATGCCCGCAAGGCTAACTCTCGAGTGCCTCGTGGGCAGGAATACAGCCGACTTCTCCAGATTCTTCGCCCCGACTTCGATCGCGTGCCGCGGCTGAGCGTTCAAGCGGAGGCTCTCGAGCGGGAGTACATAGCGCTCGTGGAGGCCCAATATGCGGTGCTGCTCGCGGCGGAGGACAACGCGCGAATTCTGTGTGAGGGAGGGGCGGGCACGGGCAAGACGCTTCTCGCTGCAGAGACAGCGCGCCGTGCAGCCGCGGCAGGCAAGAATGTGCTCTTCGTTTGCCGATCTAAGGCCGTGGTCGATTACGTCGCCGCTCTGCTATCCGAGACGACGGTCAGATGTGTCGCATTCTCGCAGCTTCCGACAAGCGGGCCTTGTGAGGTTCTTGTCGTTGACGAGGCGCAAGACGTCATGAATGAGTTGGACATACTCCTTCTCGATTCGGCAGTTGAGGGCGGAATCGAGGCTGGAAGCTGGCGGCTCTTCTGCGACACGAATAACCAGGCGCACGTTGACGGTCGGTTTTCAGAGGCAACCCACAATGAGATTAGAAGTCTGGCGAGCCGCAGTCGGTTAACTCTGAATTGCCGCAATACCGCGCCCGTGATTATCCAGACACAGATGCTGACTGGGGCGGATCTGGGTACTCCAAGGGTCGGCGCAGGGCCGAAGGTGGTGTCGCTCGCGGTCGGAAACGACTCGATTGCTGGAGCCGCCCTTGACGCGAGATTGGCGATGCTTGTCGAACAAGGCGTCGATTTGGAGGATGTGGCAATCGTTTCGTTGCGTCCGTATGGCGAAGCGAGCGCCGCAGTTCGCAGCGCGGCCTACGGCCGGAAAGGGATCGTACTTGCCGCGGAAGGTCGCCGCACTGGTTCTGCGACGCTCTATCGTCCGGAGGAAATCAAGGGTCTGGAAGCGCCACACGTATGCGTCATCGACGTGGACGACCTCGATGCAGAAGCGGCGCTGCCGAAACTCTACGTAGCCATGACCCGCCCGCGCGTGAGCCTTTGGGTCGCGTATTCAGACCGCGCGTGGAAGCAACTACGCACCCGCGGGCCGGCGCTGGCCGGGAAAGGAATCTAGACCCTTGGATGCAAAGACAGAACGCAGACAGCAGTACGTCGATTACCTGAGGTCTCAGTATCTAGGCCCTTCCGGCGAGAACGACGAGCTACTCGCCAGCAAACCCGACAAGACCTATCTCGTCGGCACGCTCTTCCCCCGAGGGAGGGCGGCAACTGATCCGGACGTGGATGTGAACGACGGTGACGTGGGGAGCGAAGACGGGGATGAAGCGATTGAGGCCGCCAACGACTGGCATCCGTCCTCCGCCGCCTTGTCGTTCATCCATGATGGCGATTCTCTTGAGTGCACGGCAGCATTCGCGACCTATGCGAAGCAAGACAATGAGGGCCCCGGATCAAGCTGGCGAAGGTCGCCCGTCACTGTGCCGGCATTTTCGTTGAGCCCCGGCAAGAGTTTCTTCATCCCGGAGGTAGCGGGTGCCCGAGTGCGCGTCACCTCAAGGTGGAGGCGAGTCCTCGACCAATGGATGGTGACAGTTGCGATCGAGAACCTAATCGAACGCAGCGATCCCGAGGACAAGATCGAAACTCAGGACTGCATCTTCCAGACTCAGCTCTTGTGCGTGCCGATCGGCGGCGAAGTCTTGCCCTATCGCACCACGGCTTCGGTGAACATGGACCCCGAGGAATGTGAGCTTGCGCTCCGTTATCGGGATGCGCGCGTGTATGCCGTTGGGCATGGAACCTCCGCAGCTTGGGACGCCCGTGATGGATCCGTGCGATCAGTTGCGATTGATTTTCTTCCAACAGTGACAGTGCCCGCAATTGCCGCTGTGGCTGGCGCTGGAGACACACTTCAACTGTCCTTCCTGAGCGATACTTCCGTGCGCCCCGAAACACTGGCGGAACACCTCAACGACTTCGTATCTGACTACGAGAGATGGGTCGATGAGCGGGAGGTCGAATCACGTGGTCTTCCCGCTGAGCATTCAGAGGCAGCGCTGCGTCTCATCGAACGGATGCGTCGGGCAGTTCGTCGTATGCGCGGTAGCATCAAGGTGTTGAAAACCGATCCAATCGTCTTGAGGTCCTTTCGGCTCGCGATGGTCGCAATGCGGGAGCAGATGTTGCAATCCGGACACGCCCGTACAAATCCAGGAAAGCGAAGCCATCCGCTGATCGCTCGACCTGTCGGTCTCAGGGAACCTGAGTGGTTTCCCTTTCAATTGGGCTTCCTTCTCGTGTCCTTGGAATCGACCGCGTATGAGGGGCATGAAGATCGCTCAGTCGTGGACCTGATTTGGTTTCCGACCGGTGGCGGCAAGACCGAAGCGTACTTGGCGCTCGCTGCGTTCGAAATGGTGAGACGCCGGCTCACGCGAGGAGTCGATGGAGGCGGCACGGCCGTGATCACCAGGTACACGCTGCGGCTCCTCACCACTCAGCAGTTTCAACGGGCGGCAACCCTCATTTGTGCGCTTGAGCTCCTCCGGGCGCGAGAGCCGGACCTTCAGCGGCTCCCCGCCTTCACCATCGGATTGTGGCTTGGCGACGCGACAACCCCGAACAAGCTCAACGATGCGCTGAGCCGGCTGGACGAGACCTACAAGGCTCTCAAGCCGGAGAACCCCTTCCAGCTGGAGGCCTGCCCCTGGTGCGGAACCAACATCATTCCCGACACTCGCGTGGACGACAGAAGTGCCTACGGCGCGAACGCAACTAAGAACGACTTCTATCTCTACTGCCCGCACCGAGAATGTGCTTTCTCGACCCGCTTGCCGATTGACGTTGTCGACGAACAGATGTATCGGACGCCTCCGACGATGCTCATGGGCACGGTGGACAAGTTCGCGCGCCTGCCGCTTTCTGAATCGGCAGGCTCGCTCCTGGGACGTGGGTCGTCCCCATTCGATGCGCCGTCGCTCATCATTCAGGATGAGTTGCACCTCCTGTCGGGGCCGTTGGGGACGACTGTTGCCGTCTACGAGGCGGCGATCCAGGGCGTGCTGAGCTGGGGCGGGTCGCCGCCGAAAATAGTCGCATCAACGGCCACAATCCGAGCGGCGTCGGAGCAAGTTAGGGGCCTGTTCGCGGCTGAGGTCGAGTTGTACCCGGCGAGTGGCATTTCGGCTGACGACAGTTACTTTGCCAGGGTTGACAGGGACGCTCCGGGACGTCTGTACATCGGACTGATGCCTCAAGCGTTCACCCAATCTTCATCGGTTGTGCGCAGTCTGACTGGGCTACTGGAAGCTCCTCTCTCCCTCCTGGATGCCACAGACGACGATCTCGACGCGTACTGGACAGTCGTGGCCTATCACAACAGCCTTCGTGAGCTCGGTCGGACCGTGACAATCGCACGCGACGACGTCGAGAGCCTGCTGCGCACTCGCGGCGTCGGAGGCGAGAAAGTCCGAAGCATCCGCGGAGACGGCGTCGAGGAACTCACAAGCCATGTGCAGGCGGATCAGCTTCCAAAGATTCTCGCGCGGCTCGAACGTCGATACGGTTCTGGCGAGGCCGTGGATGTTGCTGCAACGACGAATATGCTCTCGGTCGGGATTGACGTTAGTCGGCTCGGCGTCATGCTCATGAATGGCCAGCCAAAGACGACTTCCGAATACATCCAGGCTACGAGTCGTGTGGGACGAGGGCGTGACGTTCCTGGGATCGTGGTTACCCTGTTCCGTGCCACGAAACCGCGGGATAGATCCCACTATGAGACCTTCCGTGGCTACCACGAAGCGCTCTATCGCTATGTCGAGCCGACGAGCGTGACGCCGTGGTCGGTACAGTCCCGGAATCGCGCCTTGGCAGCCGCCCTCGTGTTGCTTGTTCGGCACGGCGCTGGGCTGCGGACGAACAGTGCGTGTGGGGACTTCGACGCCTCCAATCTGCAGGTGAATCATGCGATCACGGTTCTAAAGACTCTCCTCAAGAAGGTCGACCCGGATGAAGCCGACAATGCATTCGCACAGCTCGATGCCCTCATCTCCCACTGGACGATGAGGGTGGCAGACGCGGCCGCAGAAGGGGAAACGCTGCAGTACGAAGCAAAGAAAGGGACATCGTTGCTTAAAAACTTTGGAGATTCGGGTGAGGCGTGGCCCGTCATGAACTCAATGCGGTCAGTTGACCGCGCGGTGCGGGTAATCGTGCGCGGCGAGAAAGCCCCCGCATGACGCAGGACGGTTTGAGGACCCTGCGACTCAGCGAGACAATTGCACCCTTCGGGGTCGGTGCAATTGTCGATATTGCGGGTGACTCGTTGATGGCGACAGACATTAGCTGGTGGCCCAAGAACTCACCTCGCTTGACCTGTGATCGCCTTGAGCGGGAGCTTCGCGGGAGGGCCCTCAAATCGCCGCCCAGCGTGCCGTCATATCCCTCTAAGAAGACACCCGGGCTTACCTTTCAGCGATTCCCCTCGTGGCTGTTCTGTCAGAACTGCAGGGCGCTCCGACAGTTGAACGCGGGAGAGGAGACGGGAAAATCGCCGCGATGCGCGAAATGCGCTGGCCCGCGGGTTCCGATGCGCTTCATCGCGCTGTGCGACAAGGGCAGTCACGTACAGGACATTTCCTGGAGGTGGTGGGCCCACCGAGCCGCGACAGTTCTAGCGCAGCAAAAATGTGTCGATAGTGAGAACCTATTCTTCCGCACGTCCGAGAACGGGAATGAGGGGCTCTCGGGGTTGAGCGTTCACTGCAAATCCTGCGGTGTTCGGCGCAACTTTGGAGAGTTGTCCGCGAAGGGCGCATTGAAGGGCGATGGCATCAAGTGCAGCGGCAAGCAGCCTTGGCAGTCAAAGTTTGAGGCAATTGACTGCGACGCAACCGTACAGGTAGTGCAACGCGGGGCAACGAACGTCCATATGGCGGACGTGATCTCAGCCATAGACATCCCTGAGGCCAAACCGATGAGTCTTGTCCATGCCGAGAAGGTCCGGAACCACGGCTCTTTTGGTGCGCTGAGCTCCGACCCTGACGGCCCAATCTCGGAGTATCTGCGCGAGCTGATCGCGAAGGAGCTTGACGTTCCACCGGAAATCGTCAAGGCAGTTGCGATGTCAAATGACGCGATCTCGGATGGAAACCTTGCCACCGCAAGGTCTGGCCTTCTCGACGGAGAATGGGCAGCATTCCAGACGCCCTCCACTGCGGCCAGCCCCGACTTCATCACGGAGGCGACAGGTTTCGTGCGTCACTCAGACGCACCCGTTCTCCAGAAGCTCGGCGATCTCATTTCCTCCGTCGTGCTTGTACGACGTTTGCGGGAGGTTCGGGCGATGACAGGGTTCCGGCGGTATTCGCCCGACTCGAATGTCATACCGGTGAGCTTCGCCCCAAAGGGAACGGAGCAGTGGTACCCAGCGATGGAATCGTTTGGCGAAGGGATCTTCTTCTCAATAGCCGAAGCTGCAATGTCGAACTGGGAATCTGCGCAGTCGGTCCAGGAGCGCACATCCGTGCTCGAGCGACGGCGGCTGGATTCACACATTGCGTCTCGGCACAATGAAGTTACGCCGAGATCGGTCATGCTCCACACGCTCGCCCACCTCATCATGCGCCGACTTGCCTTCAACAGCGGCTATGCGTCGGCGGCTCTGCGGGAAAGGGTCTATTCAAGTGTCGCAGGGGCCGATCGCCAGGCAGGGATTCTCATCTACACAGCCTCGGGTGACAGCGAAGGCACCTTGGGCGGGCTTGTTCGTCAGGGGGAACCGCCCCGGCTAGCCCGCATGCTGCTGGCAGCGATTGAGGACAGCGATTGGTGCTCGAATGATCCGGTTTGCCGCGAGAGCAAAGGACAAGGCATGAACGCTCTAAACCTTGCTGCATGTCACGGATGCGCGCTCGCTCCCGAGACATCATGCGAGAACTCAAACCTCTTCCTCGATCGCAGTCTCGTTGTTGGATCGGACGGAACCCCCGGATTCTTTGATTCAATCCTGGCCGCAGGGCGATCTGCGAGCTGATCGCAGATTCGAAGGCAGCTATAGCGAATAGTCCCCGGGGCTCCTCATCCCGGCAAGTGATTTCGCCGCCGTATGAGCGTCCTTAGAGGCGCGCGTCAAGGGAGCGCGCAATCGCGGCGCCCAGAGGTATGGGAACGGCATTGCCAATCTGGCGCGCAATCGCGATCTTGGATCCAACGAACCGATGGTCCGGCGGGAATCCTTGCAGGACGGCTGCCTCATAGTGAGTGATCGCACGCCTGGCAGTGGGGTGCAAGTATCGACCCTTCTCAGGCTTGAAAAACTCTGTCCGGATGGTCACGGATGGCTTGTCCCAGTGCAACCGACCCATCACGTCGCCCGACCCGGTCGTGTGTTTCTTCCAACACGGCGACTTGAGATCCTCCGGGAGATTGAATCGGTTTCCGCCTGGAGGTATCGCATCGAATCTATCTAGCGACAGCTGCCTGTAATTTCGACCAAAATGAAGTTCGCTTGCGATGAACGCCCCATTGAACGTCTCTCCATCGAAACGAATCTTGCGGCTTTGAGGAAGGTCGAATGCGGGGGCGCCCAAGGCGATTCCCTCGAATGCCTCACGAACGGTCTTGTGATTGCCGGCATGTGTCGCTCGGGGGAGACCGGACGGCTCAACGTCGCTTCTGTACCCAATCAGCACCGCTCGCTTCCGTGCTTGAAAGGCGCCGAAGTCGGCTGCGTTGAGAACGTCATCCTCGAACGTGTAGTTCTCAAGGAGACCGCCCTTCTCGGTCGCGTCAACGAAGTCCTGGTATTGATGAGACTTGCGGAAGGCCGCCACGTTTTCGACAACGAAGTACTTCGGCTTGGCGCGAATGATTGTCTCCGCGTATTGCTTCCAAAGTGAATTGCGCGTGTCCTCTACGTCCTGCTTGCCCAGGGTGGAAAAACCCTGACACGGGGGGCCGCCGATGATGACGTCTACTTCCGGGACGGTCTCGTTCGCCAACCAGTCTTGAATGGAGCCCGGGTAGACGATGCCCTTGCCAAACGTTGCCTCGTACGAAGCCGCCGCCGCACGATCCATCTCGACTGCTCGTACAGTCGTGAATCGTGAAGAGGCTGAGTGAAAGCCGGCCGTTAGCCCGCCTGCTCCAGCAAATAGGTCTAGGACTCTGATCTCGCGTGCGCTCATTCTTGTTTGATCCTATCGGAGTGCTCCCTGCGGCTTGCGCAATCGCCGGCGTGTCAGCTGACCTGCGGCAGCGCCCCGAATGAGCGCGCGCGACGGACGCTCGCCATGCGTGCGCGCACCCAGCATGCGTGCACCGCCACCGCGGATTCTCGGGCATCACGATGCATCCGCCGAGAGCGACTTCGCCTCGCTGGGCGGACTCCAGGAGCTCAATGCCGAGCAGTCCCGTACGCGATCGAGATGCCGGTGTCGTTGCCGCATTTGGGGCAGATGCTGGTGGTGGTCGTCGACATAGGGTGGCCTTCCTCGGGAGTGAGCTTGTAGATCTGCTGTCACACCGGCCTCTGACACTCGGGGCTTGCGGGATCTCGACAAGCCCGATCACCACCGCAAAATCGCAGACCCTGCGGTGGTTCGATGTGCGCATCCTGCTCAACGAAACTACGATGGGTTGAGCAAGGGGCCTCCACGTTTACCGCCGGATCGGCAGGCCCGATCAGCGAAGATCAGAGCACATAATGGAGGCGTTTCTTTTCATGTCGTCAGAATCCACCCGTACGGGTCAGTCCCCGACGGGTAGCGAGCTCGAGGCCTTCATCGCCGACTACTACGAGCACCTGGCGGGTGAAGACGCCCAGGCCTACGACGTGAACGTGCTGCGCGCCCGGGCCGGCTATCACTGGCAGGTGGCCCGCAACCGGCGGCCCAAGACCGCGAACGTCGAGATCCGCGACGAATCCGGCCGCAGCGTCGTCTACATCGTCACCGACGACATGCCCTTCCTCGTCGACTCGGTCAACGCCGAACTCGTGCGCCAGCACTCGGCCATCCACCTGGTCGTGCACCCCCTCCTCGCGGTCACCCGCAACCGGGTCACCAACGACCTCATCGACGTCAACCGGATTCCGTCCAGCGTCGGCATCTCCAGCGGCGACACCTCCGCGATGCCCGACATCTCGCACCTGCTCGGCAACGACGACGACGCCCCGCACCTCGAGTCCTGGATCGCGATCGAGATCGACCGCGCCACCGACGAGCAGCAGGGCAAGCTCATCGCCGGCCTCACCCGGGTGCTCAGCGACGTGCGCGCCGCGGTGGACGACTGGCAGCCGATGCGCGCGAAGTCCGTGCTGATCGCCGACGCGCTCGGCAAGGTCGCCCACGCCGAGGGCATCCCGGACCTCAACCAGACCCAGGAACTGCTGCGCTGGCTCGACCGGGACAACTTCACCTTCCTCGGCTACCGGGAGTACGACCTGGGCACCGTTGACGGCGAAGACGTGCTCACCATCCGTGACGGCAGCGGCCTCGGCCTGCTGCGCTCCTCCGAAGACGGCCACCAGATCCAGCACCTCACCGAGGCCGGCCGCCTGATGGCGCGCGAGCGACGCGCCCTGGTGATCACGAAGGCGAACTCGCGCTCCAGCGTGCACCGCCCCGCCTACTTCGACTACATCGGCATCAAGAGCTTCGACGAGAACGGCAACGTCAACGGCGAGCAGCGCTTCATCGGACTCTTCGCCGCCAGCGCCTACACGAGCTCCGTGCGGGCCGTGCCGATCCTGCGCGAAAAGGTCGACGCCGTGATGGCCAAGATCGGCTTCCCGGTCGGGTCGCACAGCGACAAAGACCTCCTCGGCATCCTCGAAACCTACCCGCGCGACGAGCTGTTCCAGATGGATGTCGACGCCCTGGTCACCACGGCCCTCGCCATCCAGCGCCTGCAGGAACGCCGCCGCACCCGCCTCTTCCTGCGCCCCGACATCTACGGCCGTTTCATGTCCGCGATGGTCTTCCTGCCCCGCGACCGGTACACCACGGCCGTGCGTCTGCGCATCGAGAAGGAACTGCGCGAGACCTTCCACGCGGAGTCCCTCGACTTCGAGGCCCGGATGACCGAATCCGCCCTGGCCCGCCTGTTCTTCCGCATCCGCCTGCCGAAGGATGCCCAGGTCGCGGGCGTCGACGCCGTCGCGCTCGAGCGCCGCCTGGTCATGGCCGTGCGTGCCTGGTCGGAGGGCATCACCGAGGAACTCCGCGAACACCGCTCGCTCGATGAGGCGGAGCACCTGTCCGCCCTCTGGGCCGAGGCGTTCCCCGACAGTTACCGGGTCGACTACGAGATCGAGGATGCGCTCGAGGACATCGGCAGGTTCGAGGCGTGCGCGACCGCGGCCACCGCGGCCGCGGCATCCGGCGACGGGCCCGCGGCGCCGGGGCTGTACGTGTATCTGCCGGATGCGTCGCGTGACGAACCCGAGGCGGAAGACGCCCGGGTCAAGCTCTACATGATGGAGTCGCAGAGCCTCAGCCAGATCCTGCCGTACTTCCAGAACCTCGGCCTCGAGGTTCTCGACGAGGTCCCCTTCGAGATCGAGACCTCCGACGGGCGCGACTTCTTCCTCTACGACCTGGGCCTGAACTACCCGGCCGGCGTCGACCCGGTCGCGACCGGCCGGCTCCTGGCCGACTCCTTCGGCGCCGCCGTGCGCGGCGCCGTCGAATCGGACGGCCTCGACCGCCTGGTGCTCCGGGAGGGCATGGCCTGGCACCGGGTCGTCATCCTGCGCAGCTACGCCAAGTACATGCGCCAGATGGGCAACACGAACTCCTACGAGTTCGTCGCCGACACGCTGCTCGCCAACCCGGCCGTCGCCGGCGGCCTGGTGTCGCTCTTCGAGGCGCGCTTCGACCCCAAGCTGACCGACGACGAACGCACCGTCGGCCTGGCGCACGTGCGCGCCGAGCTCACCGCCGCCATGGAGCAGGTCGCGACCCTCGACGCCGACCGCGTGCTGCGCACCTTCATCGACCTGATCGAAGCGTCGCTCCGCACCAACTTCTTCCAGCAGAAGCCGTACCTGAGCATCAAGCTCGACCCGACCCTGATCGAGTCGCTGCCCTTCCCACGGCCGAAGTACGAGATCTGGGTGTACTCGCCGCGCGTCGAGGGCGTGCACCTGCGCTTCGGCAAGGTCGCCCGCGGCGGCCTGCGCTGGTCGGACCGCCGGGAGGACTTCCGCACCGAAATCCTCGGCCTGGTCAAGGCACAGACGGTCAAGAACGCCGTCATCGTGCCCACCGGCGCCAAGGGCGGATTCTTCGCCAAGAAGCTCCCCGACCCCGCCGTCGACCGCGCGGCCTGGATGGCCGAGGGCGTCGAGAGCTACAAGACCTTCATCAGCGGACTGCTGGACCTCACCGACAACCTGGTCGCCACGGCCGACGGCGAACAGGTCGTGCCGCCGGCCAGCGTCGTGCGACACGACGACGACGACTCGTACCTGGTCGTCGCCGCCGACAAGGGAACGGCATCCTTCTCCGACATCGCCAACGGGCTGGCCGCCGACTACGGCTTCTGGCTGGGCGACGCTTTCGCCTCGGGCGGCTCGGTCGGCTACGACCACAAGGCCATGGGCATCACGGCCCGCGGCGCGTGGGAGTCGGTCAAGCGCCACTTCAGCGAGCTCGGCGTCGACACCCAGACCGAGGACTTCACCGTCGTCGGGGTGGGCGACATGTCCGGCGACGTGTTCGGGAACGGCATGCTGCTGTCGGAGCACATCCGTCTCATCGCGGCCTTCGATCACCGGCACATCTTCCTGGACCCGAACCCGGATGCCGCGGCCTCCTTCGCCGAACGCCGGCGGCTCTTTGACCTGCCGCGTTCCTCCTGGGGCGACTACGACGAGGCCCTGATCAGCGCGGGCGGCGGGGTCTATCCGCGCCACGCCAAGGTGGTCCCGATCTCCGCCGAGGTGCAGGTGGCGCTCGGACTGCCGGGCGGCACGACGAAGATCAGCCCGCCGGAACTGCTCCGCGCCATCCTCACGGCGCCGGCGTACCTGCTCTACAACGGCGGCATCGGAACCTACGTCAAGGCGAGCAGTGAGACGGCCGCGCAGGTTGGCGACAAGGCGAACGACGCCATCCGTGTCGATGGCCGGGAGTTGCGCGTGAAGGTCGTTGGCGAGGGCGGAAACCTCGGGATGACCCAGCTCGGTCGAATCGAGGCGGCCCTGAACGGCGTCATCCTGAACACCGACGCGATCGACAACTCCGCCGGGGTGGACTGCTCCGACCACGAGGTCAACATCAAGATCTTCGTCGACCGGATGGTCGCGGCGGGCAAGCTCGACGCAGCGGAGCGGACCGAGTTCCTCGCCTCGATGACCGACGAGGTCGGGCGGCTGGTGCTGGTGGACAACGTTGACCAGAACATCCTGCTGCTCAACGACCGGGTGAAGGTCGTCAACTGGAGCCCCAGCTACGAACGGCTGATGGACTGGCTGGAGGCATCCGGCGATCTCAAGCGCGACCTCGAGGCGCTGCCGACGACGGCGACGCTGCGGGAACGGCTGGAGCAGGGGCAGGGCCTGACCTCGCCGGAGCTGTCCGTGCTGGCCGCCTACGCCAAGATCGAGCTGGCCACGGCGCTGCGGGACAGCGACCTGGCCGACGACCCGTGGTTCGGCAAGACCCTGCGACGCTACTTCCCGAGGCAGCTGTCGGAGCGTTTCGACGCCGAAATCGACACGCATCCGCTGCGCCGTGAGATCATCGCCACGGTCGTGGCCAACGACATGATCAACCTCGGCGGCGTGACCTTCGCCTTCCGCACGATGGAGGAGACCTCCGCGAACCCGGCCACGATTGCGCGGGCGTTCGTCGCCCTGCGCGAGGTCTTCGAGCTGGACATCATGGTCGGCGAGCTCAACGCGCTGCCGTCGTCGTTCCCGACCGAACACTGGTCGGCGATCCACCTCGACATCCGTCGCCTGCTCGACCGTGCCGTGCGCTGGCAGGTCAACCAGGGCGGGTCGCCCGCCGTGGCGGAGGTCGTCGCCCAGTACAAGCCGCAGACCGACGTCATGCGCGCACACCTCGTGGACTACGTGCAGGGCGAGGACCTCAAGCGCATGCACTCCCTGCTGCAGACGGCGAAGGACTGGGGCGTTCCGGAGGATCTCGGACGCCGGTGGATCGAGCTCTTCGAGGCCTTCGCGCTTCTGGACGTGGCCAAGATCGCCACCCAGGCCAACGCGCCGATGCAGGATGTTGCCGCGGTGTACTACACGGTCTACGACCGCTTCCGGGTGGACAACCTGCTCGAGCGCATCACGGCGCTGCCGCGCAAGGACCGCTGGCAGGCGCTGGCCCGCGCGGCCCTGCGCGACGACCTCTATTCGACGGTGGCCGATATGACCACGCGCGTGCTGGAATCCACGGATGCCGGCACCGCGGAGGAACGCATGCTCGCCTGGGAGGCCCTCAACGCGGAGCAGCTGAGCCGGTCACGGAGCGTCTTCGAGGAGGTCAACGCCCTCGGACGCGACGACATGGCATCCCTCTCGGTGGCCCTGCGCCTGATGCGCTCCGTCGTGCGCCGCTGACCCGCCGTAGCCCCTGCACGCCCCCGCCCACCCTGGATTACCCGCCCCGAACGGTGGCCAACTCAGGAGAATCGGGTGCGCCGCGGTTTCCGGCCGCGGAAACACGCGGTCGCGCCTGGCGCGACGACGGAATCTCCTGAGTTAGCCACAGGCCGGCGCGGCCACCACGGCCCCGGCTGGGCATCGCCTCCCATGGTGGCTAATTCAGGAGAATCGGGTACGCAGTGTCATCCGGGCCCGGAAACACGGGGTTGCGTGCGGCGCGACAACGGAATCTCCTGAGTTGGCCACGCGTCAGCGCGGCCACCGGTGAGCGGCGCCGGCAGGGGATCTTAGCCCGCAGCAAAAAACCGGCCTACCCGTCCTGCCGGACAACCGGCCGGCGCTAGTGGCCGCGGGCGATCCACTCCTCCAGGTGCCCGGCCTCGTTGCCGATCGTCGTTGACTCGCCGTGCCCCGTGAGCACGACCGTCTCGGCGGGAAGGGTCAGCAGCTTGCTCGTGATCGACTCGACGATCGTCGGGAAGTCGCTGAACGAGCGGCCGGTCGCGCCGGGGCCGCCGTGGAACAGCGTGTCGCCGCTGAACAGCGTGCCCGATGCGCCGAGCGCCGGCGCGTAGAAGCAGACCGCGCCGGGGGAGTGGCCGGGGGTGTGCAGCACCTCGAGCTCGAGGCCGGCCACCGCGATCCGCTGGCCATCGGCGAGGGGGTGCGGCGGGGCATCCGGGTACATCGAGTCCCACAGCATCGCGTCGCGCGGGTGCAGAAAAACGGGGGCATCGCGCGCCGCCAGCACCTCGCCCACGGCGCCGATGTGGTCGTCGTGCGCGTGCGTGCAGAGGATGCCGAGCAGCTTGCGGCTACCTACGGCGGCGAGGATGGCGTCGGCGTCGTGGGCGGCGTCGATCACGACGCACTCGGCATCGTCGCCGACGATCCAGACGTTGTTGTCGACGGCCCAGGTGCCGCCGTCGAGGCTGAAGGTCCCCGACGTGACGAGGTGCTCGATGCGCGCGCCCATCAGAGCACCACCACGGAGCGCAAGACCTCGCCGCGGGCCATCTTCTCGAAGGCCTCCTCGATGTGGCCGATGCCGATGCGCTCGCTGACGAACTGCTCGAGCGGCAGCCGGCCCTGCAGATACAGGTCGGTGAGCATCGGGAAGTCGCGCTCGGGCAGGCAGTCGCCGTACCAGGACGACTTGAGTGAGCCGCCGCGCCCGAACACGTCGAGCAGCGGGATCTCGAGCATCATCTCGGGCGTCGGCACGCCGACCAGCACGACCGTGCCGGCGAGGTCGCGGGCGTAGAACGCCTGGCGCCAGGTCTCGGGACGTCCGACCGCGTCGATGACGACATCCGCGCCGAAACCGCCGGTCAGGGCCTGCACGGCCGCGACGACGCCGGCCTCGTCGAGGCCCGACGAGTCGATCGTGTGCGTGGCGCCGAGCTGCTCGGCCTTGTGCAGCTTCTTCGCGTCGCGGTCGATGGCGATGATGACGGATGCCCCGGCCAGCTTCGACCCGACGACCGCCGCGTTGCCGACGCCGCCGCATCCGATCACGGCGACCGAGTCACCGTGGCTCACGTTGCCCGTGTTCATGGCCGCGCCGATGCCGGCCATGATGCCGCAGCCGAGGAGCCCGACCGCTGCGGGGTCGGCGCTCGCGTCCACCCTGGTGCACTGCTTCTCGTGCACGAGGGTCTTCTCGGCGAAGGCGCCGATGCCGAGGGCCGGGCTGAGTTCGGTGCCGTCGGCGAGGGTCATCTTCTGGCCCGCGTTGAAGGTGTTGAAGCAGTACCAGGGCTCGGCGCGCTTGCAGGCGCGGCAGTCGCCGCAGACCGCGCGCCAGTTGAGCACGACGAAGTCGCCGACGGCGACGTGGGTGACGCCGGCGCCGAGCACGCTGACCCGGCCGGCGGCCTCGTGGCCGAGGAGGTACGGGAAGTCGTCGCCGATGCCGCCCTCCTTGTAGTGGAAGTCGGTGTGGCAGACGCCGCAGGTCTCGATATCGACGACGACCTCGCCGGGTCCGGGGTCGGGGATCACGATGTCGGTGAGTTCCACCGGGGCACCCTTCGAACGAACGATGACGCCTTGAACGGTGATGGGCATGAAACTCCTCCGGTTGGGGCCCGGGCAGGGCCGTGTAGGATTCCCTTCACACTACCCAATTGCGCTGGGCGAGGGCCCGGTGATCGAGCCCGTCGGGTGATCGAGTCCGTCCGGTGATCGAGCCCGCCCGGATCCCGCCGCCCGAGTGCTCGCCGCGCCCGGTGGCTAACTCAGGAGATTCCGTTGGGTCGCCGACCGCGGCCGCGTGATTCCGCGGGCCCGAACGCACTATCTCCCGATTCTCCTGAGTTGGCCACAGGGCACCTGTCGTGACCCGGAGATCGAGCGTGCCGAGATCGGCTCCGGCATCCGTCGTCGGCCCCGCGCGCTGTGGCTAACTCAGGAGATTCCGTCATGTCGCAGACCGCGGCCGCGTGATTCCGCGGGCCCGCCCCCGCAATCTCCCGATTCTCCTGAGTTGGCCACAGGGCGCGGCCGGGACTCGGGCGCCGGGTCGGGGGATCGGGCGGGAGATCCGGGACGGAGGCTCGTGCGGAGGCCGGAGCAGCCGCAACAATGGAGCCATGAGCTTCGTGCGCGAGACCAAACTGTCCGTCATCGGCGCCGGGAGCGTGGGGTCCTCCCTCGCCTACGCCGCGCTGATCCGCAACTCGGCCCAGCGGGTGGTGCTGTACGACGTGAACCAGGCCAAAGCGGAGGCGGAGGTGCTCGACCTGGCGCACGGGACCCCGTTCACCGGGGCATCCCGAATCAGCGGCGGCAGCGACATCGAACTCGTCGCCGATTCGGATGTCGTGGTCATCACCGCGGGCGCCAAACAGGAGCCGGGGCAGACGCGTCTGGCGCTCGCCGGGACCAATGCGCGCATCCTCGAGCAGCTCATGCCGCGCCTCGTCGCCCTCGCCCCGAACGCCGTGTTCGTGCTCGTCACCAACCCCTGCGACGTGCTCACGGTGGTCGCCGAGGGGCTCGTCGATCTTCCGCCTGGCCGGGTCTTCTCCTCCGGCACCGTGCTGGATTCGGCCCGGCTGCGCTGGCTGATTGCCGAGGCGGCCGGGATCGCGTCCCAGAATGTGCACGCGCTCATCGTCGGCGAGCACGGCGACAGCGAGTTCCCGCTCTGGTCGGATGCCACGATCGGCCAGACGCCGCTGCGCGACTGGACCGACGAGGCCGGCACGCGGCTGTTCCCGCGCGAGCGGCTGGAGTCGCTGACCGACGATGTCGTGCACGCCGCCTACAAGATCATCGCCGGCAAGGGTGCGACGAACTACGCGATCGGGCTCTCCGGCGCCCGCATCGTCGAGGCGGTGCTGCGCAACGAGCGCGCGATCCTGCCGGTGTCGAGCGTGCTGCACGGATACCGCGGCATCGACGGCATCGCCCTGAGCGTTCCCTCGATCGTGGGTGCCCGCGGCGTGGAGCGCGTGGTCGACGTGCCGATGGATGACGTGGAAGTCGCGCTGCTGCACCGCTCGGCCGAGGCGCTGGGGGAGTCGCTCAAGCTGCTGCAGTAAGAGCGGCTCGGTCTGCTCGCGCCTATCTGTGGCAACAGGTGCGGCAGGGTGGCGATAACTCCCAGCTGTGGCGGCATCCGTTGCTCCCGGGGGTGTGCGGTGCGTCTGGGCTGGGAGTTGTCGCCCGAGCGGCAGAATCTCCGACTGTGCGAACGCCCTGCCGCGAACGGATGCCGCGCACGGATGCCGCGAACGCCCTGCCGCGCACGGATGCCATCGGACACGGCGTGCGAACGCCCTGCCGGGATCGCGCGAGGGCCCCCATCTTGCGTACGATGGGGGCCTTCGCGCCGACTTGGCCGACGTGGCCGGCGGCCGGACAGCCGGTTAGGGAACCATCCAGCCGAGCACCGGGGTGCTCTGCAGGCCGATCAGGATCGTGACCAGCACGAGCAGTCCGAGGCTCCAGCCGATGAGCTTGCGGAACAGGGTGCTCTCGGCGCCTTCCATTCCGACGGCGGCAGCGGCCACGGCGAGGTTCTGCAGCGAGAGCATCTTGCCCAGCACCCCGGCCGACGAGTTGGCTGCGGCCATCAGCACCGGCGAGAGGCCGGTCTCTGCCGCGGCGGTCACCTGCAGCTGCCCGAAGAGCGAGTTGGACGAGGTGTCCGACCCGGTCAGGGCCACACCGATCCAGCCGAGCAGGGGGGAGATGAGGGCGAAGAAGCCGCCCGTGGTGGCGAGCGCGACGCCCAGCGAGTTGGTCTGGCCGGACAGGTTCATCACGAACGACAGCGCGAGCACGGCGGTGACCGTGACGATCGTCCAGCGCAGCTGCACCAGGGTGGCCCAGTAGATGCGCAGGCCTTCACGTGCCGAAACCTTGTAGAAGAGCATCGTGGCCAGGCCGGAGAAGAGCAGCAGGGTTCCGGTGGCCTTGATGTGGTCGAGCTTGAACGTCTGCGCGGCAACCGCGTTGCCGGCCGCATCGGTGACGTTCAGGCCGGGCCACTGGAAGGTGACACTGCCGACGACGGCAAGCCAGGCCTTGATGGCCGGGATCTGCGCGATCGAGAAGATCACCATGATGATCAGGTACGGCGCGACCGAGGTCAGCACCTGACGGGCCGGCGGGCGAGACGTGACCGGCGGCTCGTTGTCGAGCAGCGCGGTGGCCGTGCCCCCTCCGGTCGCACCGACGCCCGCAGAACCAGAACCAGAACCAGAACCGGAACCAGAACCAGAGCCAGAACCAGAAGACGAGCCGACAGAGGATGCGGCGGACGAACCAGCGGCGCCGCGCCCTGCGCCGGCCGACCCCGCGAGCAGCGCGGTTTCGGCGGCATCCGCGGCGTGGTCCGTGCTCACGACTTCGGCCGGCTGCCAGAAGCGCAGCATGAACAGAACGGCAGTCACGGTTGCGACGGCGGCGACGACGTCGGTCAGTTCGGCGGCGATGAAGTTCGAGGTGACGAACTGGGCCAGGCCGAAGACTGCGCCGGCCACGAGGGCCACCGGCCAGGTCTGCTTCAGGCCGCGCTTGCCGTCGACGATGAAGACGAGGATGAGCGGAACCAGCACCGCGATGAACGGGGTCTGCCGTCCGGCCATCGAGGACAGGTCCTGCATCGGCAGGCCCGTCACACCGCTCAGGGCGACGATGGGTGCCGCCATCGCGCCGAACGCAACCGGGGCCGTGTTGGCCAGCAGCGACACCATGGCCGATTTCAGCGGCTTCATGCCCGCTGCCATCAGCATCGCGGCCGAGATGGCCACCGGTGCGCCGAACCCGGCCAGGGCCTCGAGCAGCGCGCCGAACGAGAACGCGATCAGGATCGCGAGGATCCGCAGGTCATTGCTGATCGAGCGGATGGTGCGGCCGAGCACCTCGAACCAGGGCGTCGCGACGGTCAGCTTGAAGATCCAGAGCGCGTTCACCAGGATCCACAGGATCGGGAACAGCCCGTAGACGGCCCCCGCCGCTGCGGCGCTGAGCGTCTGGCCGATCGGCATCTGCCAGCCGACGATGGCCAGCACGATGGACAGCAACAAGCTGGCCAGTGCCGCCTTGGGCGCCTTCACCTTGAACACGCCGAGGAGCACGAACAGAAGGATGAGGGGTAGCGCGGCGAGTATCGCCGAGAAGACCAGGGACCCGAGGATCGGGTCGGTGATCTGCTGGAAAGGCACATCGGTGGAAATCACAAAAACTCCTTTGTTTTCGAGAGTGTGGAACGCAAAAAGGTGTAGATAGTGCGTGGCGTGCGCTTAGTGACTCGAGGGGGTCGCCTTGTCGGGCGAGGGCCGCGTCACCTCCTCCAGCAGTTCGAGCACGTGGCGGTAGTCCTTGCCCGTGGCCCGGGTCATCCCGAGTTCGCAGGTGCGGTTGCAGGAGGCGAACGCCGTGGCGCCCATGGCGACGACGTCGGCCGCCTGGGCCCGGGTGGCGGATTCGGTGAGTTCGGGGTGCAGCAGGCCGCGGTCGCCGGCGAAGCCGCAGCATCCCCAGTTCTCCGGCACCTGCACCTTCTCGGCCACGCCCGCGGCGAGGGTGTCGAGGGCGCCGTTGATGCCCATCCGGGTGGAGGAGCACGTCGGGTGCAGCGCGAGCGACTCGATCTTCTCGTACTCGGGCAACTGCGGCAGGATGCTCGTGGCCGCGAACTCGACCGCGTCGACGACCCGCAGGCGGTTGGCACTCGTGTCGCTCTCGATCGTCTGCCGCAGCCCCTCGGTGCAGGAGGAGGCGTCGCAGATGATGGTCAGTTCGCCGTCGTTGGTGGCGGCGTGCAGGGCGGCCAGGGTCTTCTGACGCATGGCTGCCTGCCCGTCGACCAGGCCCTTGGACGACCAGGGGGTGCCGCAGCACAGCCCGTCGATTTCCGGCGGCACCAGCAGGGTGACTCCGGCGCGCTCGCACAGCTGCTCGAAGCTGAGCTGAACCCCGGGGGTGGCGTCGGTGGCCGGCCCGAACATGGTCTGCACGCAGGCGGGGAAGTACACGGCCTGCGCCGCGGAGGTCGGCGCCGGGCGCTTGCGCCTGGGGCCGCCGCCGGGGAGCTCCGCGGAGTACAGCGGCACGGCATCCGTGCCCAGCACCTTGCGGGCCAGCTTGTTGGGCCCGGCCAGGATCCCGGCCGGCACCTGCTTCACGACGCGAAGCGCCAGGCCGGCGCCGCTCGTGACCGCGCCCCAGTTCTTCGCCGCGACGTTCCAGATGCCCTTGTCGACCGGTCCGGCTGCGTCTTCGCGGAGCCTCTTGACCAGGCTGCCGGTGTTGATGTTCACCGGGCAGGCGGTCTGGCACATGCCGTCGACGGCGCAGGTCTGCACGGCGTCGTACTCGTAGTCCTTCTCCATTTCGGCGACCAGGGCGAGGTTTCCGTCCTGCCTGGCCCCTTCGATGGCGCGCAGGCTGACGATCCTCTGCCGCGGGGTCAGCGTCAGGTCCCGGCTCGGGCAGACCGGTTCGCACCAGCCGCACTCGGTGCAGCGGTCCACTTCGGCGGCCACCGCCGGTACGGCCTTGAGGTCTTTCAGGTGCGCCTCGGGGTCGGGGTTGATGAGCACGCCCGGGTTGAGCATGCCGGTCGGGTCGAAGAGCAGCTTGATCTGGCACATCACGTCGTAGAGTTCGTCGCCGAACTGCGGGCGCACATACGGCGCCATCACCCGGCCGGTGCCGTGCTCGGCCTTGAGCGAGCCGCCCTCGCGGAGCACCAGCTCGACGAGGTCCTCGGTGAACGCGCTGAAGCGGGCCGTGCCCTCGGGGCTGGCGAAGTCGTCGATGAGCATGAAGTGCACGTTGCCGTCTTTGGCATGGCCGAAGATCATGCCGTTCTGGTACTCGTACTTGTCGAAGAGGCTCATGAGTTCCACGCAGGTGCGGGCCAGCGCCGGCACCGGCACGGCGATGTCTTCGAGCAGCGCGTTGGTGCCCTGCGGGCGCGTGCCGCCGACGGCGGGGATGATTCCCTTGCGCAGGTGCCACAGCTGGCCGCGGATACCGGCGTCGGTCGTGAAGTCGGCCGGCAGGGTGAGCCCCAGCCCGTCGACGACCTCGAGCCCGGTCCGCAGCAGTTCGGCGAGGCTTTCGGGGGATTCGGCGTGGTACTCCACCAGCAGGGCAGCGTGGTCCTCGACGACCAGGTCGCGCACGATGTCGGGCGTGCCGGGCATCGACTGCCCGACCTTCAGCGACAGGGCGTCCATCAGCTCGAGGGTCGCCGCGCCGGTGGCCACCAGCGCCGGCAGCGCGGCGGTGGCCGGCTCCAGGCCGGGGAAGATCAGCAGGGCGGTCGTCACGTGCGGCAGCCGGGGCACCGTGCGGAAGACGGCCTCGGCCACGAACCCGAGCGTGCCCTCGCTGCCCACGATCAGGTGCGCCAGGATGTCCGCCGGCCGCTCGTAGTCCAGCAGGGAGTTCACCCCGTAGCCCATGGTGTTCTTCATCGAGTACTGCTGCCTGATGGTGGCGACGGATGCCGGATTCTCGCGGGTTCGCCTGGCGAGCCGAAGCAGACCGTCGTAGAGGTCGGGCTCCCGCTCGCGCAGCCGCTCGTCGGCATCCGCTGCCCCGGTGTCGACGACCGTGCCGCTCGGCAGCACGACGGTCACCGATTCGAGCGTCTGGTAGGCGTTGTCCACCGTGCCGCAGGCCATGCCGGAGGAGTTGTTGGCCACGACGCCGCCGATCGTGGCGGCCGATTCGCTGGCCGGGTCCGGCCCGAACTTGCGGCCGTATTTCGCCAGCCGGGCGTTCAGGGCCCGCACGATGACGCCGGGCTGCACCCGCACGCGGGCGCCGTCGTCGAGCACCTCGATCTGCTTGAAGTGGCGGCGCACATCCACCAGCACGCCGTCGGAGATGGCCTGGCCGCTCAGGCTGGTGCCGCCGGAGCGGAAGGTGAGCGGAATGCCCTGGGCCGCGCTGGCCTGCAGCAGCCGGCCCACCTCGGCGGCGTCGCGGGCGACCACCACGGCGCGCGGAATCAGGAGGAAGTGAGAGGCGTCGTGGGCGTTGGCGTGCAGATCCAGCGCGCGGGTCTTCACCCGGGTCGGGTCGGCCACGGCCGCGCGGAGCGATGCGAGCACGTGGTCTCCGAGCGTGTCGGCCGGTGCGCTGCTGGGCCGAGTGGTGCCGAGCAGATCTTGGGTGGTAGTCACGGAAACTCCTTTGTTTCGGGCGAAAAAGTGTGGGCGGCGGCGGTGGCGCAGGTGCCGGTGAGCTAGCGGTCGTCGCCCAGCCTCGTGGCGATGAGCGCGCCGATGCGGGTGAGTAGGGGGCCGGGTTCGCTCATGCACCGATCCGTGTCCGGTTCCAGATCGGTGAGCGCATAGGTGCGGTCGAACCCCGCGTCGATGAGTTCTTCCGGCGTGAGCGTGGACTGACCGCAGACGGCGATGGTGGGAACGCCCGCCCGGGCCGCGGCCTGGGCCACGCCGACGGGGGCCTTGCCGCCGAGGCTCTGGTGGTCGAGGCATCCCTCGCCGGTGATCACCAGGGTCGCCCCGGCTACGCGCGTCTGCATGCCGGTGAACTCGAGTACAACGTCGATGCCCGCGCGGCGTTCCCCGCCCAGCACGGCCAGCACGGCGTAGCCGACGCCGCCGGCGGCACCGGAGCCGGGCGCCTCGGTGGCGGTCAGGGCGACAGCGCCGATTTCGGCGGCCAGCACGCGCGAGTAGTTCATCAGGGCCGACTCCAGCAGCTCGACGTCGGCCGGCCCGGCGCCCTTCTGGGGTGCGAAGACGGCAGCGGCGCCCGTCGCGCCGAGCAGGGCATTGTCCACGTCGCTGGCGAGCGTGATCCGCGCGGAGGCGAGGCGCGGGTCGAGGCCGGACAGGTCGACCTTCGCCAGGCGAGCCAGGGCGCCGCCGCCGTCGGGCAGAACGGCCCCGGCCTCGTCGAGCAGCCGGGCGCCGAGGCCGGAGAGCAGGCCGGCCCCGCCGTCGGTTCCGGCGCTGCCGCCGATGCCGAGGATGATGTGGGTGCAGCCCTGGGCCAGGGCTGCGGCGATGAGTTCGCCGGTGCCGCGGCTGGTCGCGCGGAGGGCATCCGGAACACCGTCCGGCAGGGCGGCGAGCCCGGATGCCGTGGCCATCTCGATCACGGCCTCCTCGCCGCGCACGGCGAAGGCCGCCTGCAGGGGCAGTCCGGTCGGCCCGGTCACGGTGACGACCTGGCGGGTGAAGCCGGAACCGACGGCGGCGTCGAGGGTTCCCTCGCCGCCGTCCGCCACCGGCGCCCGGTCGATTACGAGACCCGGGTCGACCGAGCGCAGGCCGGCCTCGAGGAAGGCGACGACATCCGGTGCGCTCAGCGAGCCCCGGAACTTATCGGGAGCGACAACGATGCGCATGCCTAGGCCATCAGCGACATCAGGGAGATCGAGGTGGGAGCATCCGCCTCGCACGTCGCCAGCTCTTCGAACTCGGTGACCGCGTCGATGTTCGCGGCGCCCATGGCGATGTTGGTGACCTTCTCCAGGATGACCTCCACCACGACCGGCACGTTGAACTCGCGCATGAACTCGCGCGCCTCCTCGAAGGCGCCCTGCATGTCGCCGGCCTCGCGCACCCGGATGGCCTTGCAGCCGAGGCCCTCAGCGACCTTGAGGTGGTCGACGCCGTAGCCCTCCAGCTCGGGGGAATTGACGTTGTCGAAGGCGAGGGAGACCTCGTAGTCCATGTTGAACCCGCGCTGCGCCTGCCGGATCAGGCCCAGGTAGGAGTTGTTCACGACGACGTGGATGTACGGGATCTTGAACTGGGCGCCGACGGCGAGCTCTTCGATCATGAACTGGAAGTCGTAGTCGCCCGAGAGCGCGACGACGGTGGCCTCCGGATCGGCCACGGCCACGCCGAGCGCCGCCGGCATGGTCCAGCCCAGCGGGCCGGCCTGGCCGGCGTTGATCCAGTGGCGCGGGCGGTACACGTGCAGGAACTGCGCGCCGGCAATCTGGGACAGCCCGATCGTGGACACGTAGCGGGTGT
Source organism: Cryobacterium sp. TMT1-2-1 (assembly GCF_004403955.1). Lineage (NCBI taxonomy): Bacteria > Bacillati > Actinomycetota > Actinomycetes > Micrococcales > Microbacteriaceae > Cryobacterium > Cryobacterium sp. TMT1-2-1. Next base: position 50,360 of record NZ_SOHC01000027.1, on the reverse strand, counting down.
CCGGGCCGAAGGCCTTGTTCATCTCCTCGTAGACGCGCTGGGGCTTCATCGGCACGTCGTCGAAGTGGGTCTTGCGCTGCAGCGTGGCCTTGCGCACGGCGCAGCTCTCCACCCAGTCTTCCCAGTCCGGCAGGAGGCCGGCGGCCTTCCGCTCCCGGGCGAGTTCGACCAGCCCGGCCAGGGCGGCGCGGGCGTCGGAGACGATGCCGAAGTCGGGGGAGAAGACCCGCCCGATCTGGGTCGGCTCGATGTCGATGTGGATGAACGTGCGGCCCTGCGTGTACGTGTCGAGGCCGCCGGTGTGGCGGTTGGCCCAGCGGTTTCCGATGCCGATCACGAAGTCGGATTCGAGCATCGTCGCGTTGCCGTAGCGGTGCGAGGTCTGCAGCCCGGCCATGCCGGCCATCAGCCGGTGGTCATCCGGGATGGCGCCCCAGCCCATCAGGGTGGGGATCACCGGGATGTTCAGCAGCTCGGCGAGCTCGACGAGCTCGGCCGAGGCATCCGCGTTGATGATGCCGCCGCCGGCGACGATGAGCGGGCGCTCTGCGGCGGCGAGCATGTCCAGCGCCCTGGCCAGCTGGGCGCGGGATGCGACGGGCTTGGGCGCCTCGAGCGGCTGGTAGGTGTCGATGTCGAACTCTATCTCGGTCAGCTGCACGTCGATCGGGAGGTCGATCAGCACGGGGCCGGGGCGCCCGGTGCGCATCAGGTAGAACGCCTTCTGGAAGACCCCGGGCACCTGGCCGGCCTCCATCACGGTGACCGCCATCTTCGTGACCGGGGCCGCGATGGCCGCAATGTCGACGGCCTGGAAGTCCTCCTTGTGCAGGCGGTTCACGGGCGCCTGCCCGGTGATGCAGAGGATCGGGATCGAGTCGGCCCAGGCCGAGTAGAGCCCGGTGATCATGTCGGTGCCGGCCGGGCCGGAGGTTCCGATGCAGACGCCGATGTTGTCCGGTGCGGTGCGGGTGTACCCCTCCGCCATGTGCGCGGCGCCCTCGACGTGGCGAGCGAGCACGTGGCGGATCCCGCCGTGGGCGCGCATAGCCGAGTAGAAGGGGTTGATCGCAGCCCCGGGCAGGCCGAAGGCCTGGGTGGCGCCTTCGCGCTCGAGGATGGCGACGGCGACATCGACGGCTCGCATCTTGGGCATGATTCTCCTAGTGGTTCTGGTGCCTGGCGGGGCTGGTTGGTTGGCGCTGGTGGTGAGCTGCGCTGGTGGTGAGCTGCTCTGTTGGTGAGGTGCGGTGTTGGTGAGCTGCGCTGCTGGTTAGTCGCGCGAGCGGCCGGACAGCTGCTCGACGATGAGCAGCAGCGCGGAGTGGTCGAGCGAACCGTGGCCCTGCGCGCGGAGCGAGCCCATCAGCTGGGCGGTCATGGCGCCCAGCGGGATGGCGACGCCGGCCTCGCGGGCGGCGGCGGTGACGATGCCCAGGTCCTTGTGGTGCAGGTCGACGCGGAACCCCGGCTCGAACGTGCGGGCGGCCATCGCGGCCGCCTTGCGGTCGAGGATGCGGTTGCCGGCGAGTCCGCCGGCGAGCACGGTGATGGCCGATTCGGTGTCGACCTCGTGCGCCTCGAGGAACACGAGCGCCTCGGCGACGAGCTGGATCGTGCCGGCGACGATCAGCTGGTTCGCGGCCTTCACGGTCTGGCCGGAGCCGGACGGGCCCACGTGCACGATCGTCTTTCCGACCGCCTCGAGCACGGGGCGGGCGGCCTCGACGTCGGCGGCCTCACCGCCGACCATGATCGAGAGGGCTGCCTCGATGGCGCCCTGCTCGCCGCCCGAGACGGGGGCGTCGACCGGGCGGATTCCGCGGGCGCTCGCCGCCTGGGCCAGCCGGATGGCGACATCCGGGCGGATCGTGCTGGCGTCGACCCAGATGGCGCCGGACTTCGCGTTGGCGATCAGTCCGTCGTCACCGCCGGCGACGCTCTCGACGTCGGGGGAGTCCGGCAGCATGGTGATGATCACGTCGGCGTCCCTGACGGCGTCGGCGACGCTCGTCGCGCCGCGGCCGCCGTTGGCGACGAGCTGGTCGATCCGGCCCTGACTGCGGTTGAAGCCGATCACGTCGTGGCCGGCCTTGCTCAGGTTGGAGGCCATGGGCAGGCCCATGATGCCCAGGCCGATGACGGCAACGGTGCTCATTTGGTGATCTCCTCGGTGCTGGTGGTCGGTGCGGTGGTGGCTGATTCTGTGCTGGCCGATGCGGTGGTGGTCGGTGCGCTGGCCGGCTGGGCGCTGGCCAGCCAGGCGAACGGATGCTCGGCCGCCGACTTGTATTCGAGCCCCACGTAGCCCTCGTAGCCGAGTTCCCAGCTGCGATCGAGCCAGGCGTCGATGGGCAGGGTGCCCGTTCCGGGTTCCCCGCGGCCCGGGGCATCCGCGATCTGGATGTGGCCGAACTGGCGTGCGTGCAGCTCGATGACGGCGTTCACGTCGTCGCCGTTGACGGCCAGGTGGTAGAAGTCGGCCAGAAGTTTGATGTTCGTGTCGCCGTGGCGGGCCGTGACGGTCCTGATGACGCCCAGCACGTCGTCGGCGGTGAGCAGCGGGTAGAGGGGCGCGCCGCTGACCGGCTCGAGCAGCACGACTCCGCCGATCGGAGCCACGGCCTGCGCGGCCAGGGAGAGGTTTTCTGCGGCGAGGTCGTCCTGCTCCTCGGGGGTGACGCCGTCGACCCGGTTGCCGTAGAGGGCGTTGAATGCCTTGCAGCCGAGGCGCTCGCCGATGCCGGCGACGACCGCGAGGTTGTCGCGGAACTCGTCGGACCGGGCCGGCCAGGACACCAGGCCCCGGTCGCCGGCAGGCATGTCCCCGGCGGCGAAGTTCAGTCCGCTCAGCTGCACGCCGGCATCCGTGATCGCCTTCTCGAACGCGTCGACCTCGACGTCGCTCGGCACGGCGGTGGGGAAAGGCCACCAGAATTCCACGGCGTCGAAGCCGGCGGCTTTGGCGGCTGCCGGGCGCTCAAGCAGGGGCAGTTCCGTCAGGAGGATCGAGCAGTTCACGGTGTACGGCATGTGCGTCCTTCGGTTGCGATCGTCGGATATTCCACAATATGGAAGGGATCTTCTGTCTTATGAAAGAGTAGGCGTGACCGGACGTCGCGTCAACTTTCGACGCGCTGAGCGATGGAGGTGCGAAATCCATTTCCCCAGGTCAGCGGGGCGCGATCGCGCGCACGCGTTGCCGCATATTCACCGTCTCGTCGGCCTCGTCCCACGTCGGCGGCGGAGCCATCTCGAGGGTTGTGTGCAGCGCGGCTCAGGGTCCGCGGTTCAGCGCCCGCGGCTCGGATTTCGTAGGGGTCAGATTTCGTGGGGCCAGACTTCGTCGGGGTCAGATGGCGTCGGGCTCAGACGACGTCGGGCCAGATTGCGTTGGGGTCAGATTTCCTGGGACTCAGATTGCGTTGGGGTCAGACCTGGGGTCAGATTGCGTCGGGCCAGACTTGGTAGGGGTCAGATTGCGTCGGGCTCAGATCTCGTAGTCCGATCCCTCGAGGTCGGTGGGGGTGCGCTCGCCCGCCGCGAGCTCCTGGAACAGGGTCACGGTAAGGCCCGCCGGAGCCTCGAGGCGGGAGTTGAGCGACTGCCACGGGGTCACCCGCGGGGCCGCGATCAGCGCGGCGCCGGCATCCGTCAGCGCCTGCGTCGTCTCGGCCGCGTCGACCACCTCGAACGCCACCCGGATGTGTCCGCTCGGAATCCCGTCGGTCTCCAGCCCGTCGATCATCCGCCGCTGCGCCGGGTTGTGCAGTTCCAGGGTCGCCCGCCCGGCGTCGAGGACCATCCCGCGGGCCTCGCCCTCGCCCGGGTCCTCGAACGACTCCTCCTCGGTGAGGCCGAGCGCATCGCGGTAGAAGCGCACCGCGGCGTCGTAATCGGCCGCCTCCACGACCAGGCGCAGCTGGCGCACGGGCGGCCTCGGGCCGGCGCCCCTCGGGCAGGCCCCCTGCGGGTCGGTGCGCCTTGGGTCGCTGTGCTTCGTGCGGACGCCCTGCGGGTCGGTGCCCTTTGGGTCGGTGCCGTTCAGGTCGGTGCCGTTCAGGTCGGTGTGCTCGCTCATGCTCTCAGGCTAGGAACGACCCCCGCGACGCACAATGGGTATCAGATCACATTGAGATGCGGACAAAGTACCTTCAATTCGCCCGGGAAGGTTCCTTTTCCGCAACTCAGCGCCGCCCTCGCCCTCTTGCGCCCTTGCGTCCTTGCGTCCTTGCCCTCGCGCCCCCGCGCACGCCCCAGAAGTCAATCACGTTGAGTTGCGGACAAAGTACCTTCAATTCGCCCGGGAAGGTTCCTTTTCCGCAACTCAGCGCGGCCCTCGCGCCCCGCGCACTCTCGCGTCTCGAGCACGCCCCCACGCACGCCCCCACGCACGCCCCCAAGCACGCCCGCTGACCCCCGAAAGCGGCCGAGAAACTTCTTCGCAGCACGCATAGTGTCGAAAAGCAGGAGTAGTGTCAACGGCCCCCTGGTACCCGACCCGGTCGCACTGGCACACCCTCAAGGAGGTCGACATGAAACTCACGTCCGCACAGAACGATCGCGCGACCGGGATTCTGTTGGGCCTGGCCACGGGGGACGCGCTCGGCGCCCGCTACGAGTTCCAACCGCCGCTGCCCGACGAGATCGCGGTGGGCATGTTCGGCGGCGGCCAGCTCGGCTGGGAACCGGGCGAGTGGACCGACGACACGGCCATGGCCATCCCGATCGCCCGCGCCGCCGCAGCCGGCCTCGACCTCCGCGACGAGGCCGTGCTCGACCGGATCGCCGCGACCTGGGCCGACTGGGCCTACGACGCGAAAGACGTCGGCATCCAGATCGGCGCCGTGATCCGGCGCGCGTCCTCGCCCACCGCCGCGGGCCTCCGCGAGGCCGCCGTCGCCTACAGCGCCCGCAGCCACCGCTCGTCCGGCAACGGGTCGCTCATGCGCGTCGCCCCGGTCGCCCTCGCCTACCTCGACGACCCCGACGCCCTGGTCGAGGCCGCGACGGCGCTCTCGCAGCTCACCCACACGCATCCGGATGCCGTGGAGGCCTGCGTGATCTGGAGCCTCGGCATCCGTCACGCGGTGCTGCACGGCACATTCGACGGCGTGCGCGCGGCCCTGGGCAGCCTGCCCGCCGACCGCGCCGCCATCTGGGCCGAGCGGCTCGACGAGGCCGAACGGAACTCGCCGACCCGCTTCAACCACAACGGCTGGGTGGTCGAGGCGCTGCAGGGCGCCTGGTCTGCGATCACCCGAACGCCCGTTCCCGAGCTGGACCCGGTCATCGACCAGTACCCGTGCGGCCACTTCGCGGCCGCCCTGGAGACCGCAGTGCGCGGCGGACGCGACACCGACACCGTGGCGGCGATCGCCGGCGGGCTCCTCGGGGCGCGCTGGGGAGCATCCGCCGTGCCGGCGCGCTGGCGCCGCGTGATGCACGGCTGGCCGGGCGAGCGGTCCGGCGAACTGGTGCGCCTGGCCGCGCTGGCCGTGGCGGGCGGCCGATCGGATGCCTCCAGCTGGCCGGCCGCGCCCGTGGTCGACTACTCCGCACACGGCGATGTGAGCTCGCTCGCCGCCCACCCGCGCGATCCCGGCGTCTGGCTCGGCGGGGTCGCACGCTTCGAGGCGCTGCCCGACGGCATCGACGCGGTCGTGTCGCTCTGCCGCGTCGGCGCTCCGGCCGCCGCGATCCCGCGCTCGGACCACATCGAGGTGCGGCTGGTCGACCGCGACGGCGACAACCCCAATCTCGACTTCGTGCTCGCCGACGCGGCGGACGCCGTTGCCGCGCTTCGCGCCGAGGGCAAGACCGTGCTGCTGCACTGTGTGCAGGCGATCAGCCGCACCCCCGCGGTCGGCGCGCTGTACTCCGTGCGCCACCTGGGCGTTCCGGCGGACGAGGCTCTGGCCGAGATCCAGCGGGTGCTCCCGCATGCGCACCCGATCGAGAGCTTCCGCGCCGCGCTGCTCGCGGCCGAGGGCGCCGGGTCGGGGACGCCGGCGGTGAGCGAGCAGTCGCTGGTGGGCGAGGAGTCGCTGCAGCGGCTGTCGTAGTGCGCTGATGCTCGCCGAGTTTGACCGTTCCGGTCGAGTTGGCTGGGTGTGCCGGGCAAACTCGACCGCAAGTGTCAAGGTCGGCGTGACGCCGAGCCCGCGTTAGCCGATCAGGGTGAGCATCAGCCGGGATGCCTCGAGCGCCTCGACCTCGTGCGTGAGTGCCGGCTCCAACCGGAGCAGCGACCCGGGCACCAGTTCGGTGACCTCGCCGCCGGCGGTGATTCGCAGGTGTCCGTCGAGCGCCTGCAGGAGCAGGGTCTTCGGCGCCCTGTGCTCCTTCATCACGTGCCCGGCGTCGAACGTGAGCACGACCACGCGCACGTCCGGTGAGGTGAGCACGGTCGAGTGGCCGAGGCCGCTCGGGCCGATGGTGGTGCCGGCGCGAACGTCGGGAACGAAGGTGATCGGTGCCGCGGGAGTCTCCATGGCTTCACGTTAGCCCTCGGCCCGGGCCGCGCATCCGGTCGGCAGCACATGCGCACGAGCAGCCGGTAGCCGCCGGCCCGGGCGGGCGACCTCCTGGAGGAGGCTCTAAATCGTGCCGAGCTCCGTCAGCTTCGCGTGCAGGGTCGCGTCGCTCGGCTCCACGACGTGGGTTCCGTCCGGGAACACGACGACGGGGATCTGGGTGCGGCCGCTGATCGCGGTGGCACGGTCTGCGCCGTCCTCGACGGCCAGGAGGTCGACGTAGTCGTAGTCGACGCCGAGCGTGTCGAGCAGTCGCTTCGAGCGGCGGCAGTCGCCGCACCACTCCGCACCGAACAGGGTGATGCGCTCGGCGGATGCAGCGGGGACAGCGGGGGCGGCGAGATCGGTCATGCATCGATCTTATGTGTATGCATTTACTGTTTCCCTGGGAGCGCCGCCGGACAAATCCGGGTCTTCCCGGGCCACCGAGGCCGCGAACGCAGCCACAGTCCCCGTCCCCGAGCCGATTTCGCGTCAGCCTGTCCACCCCTTGCACGGGGGTGCGGCCTGGCTGCGTGGTTGCCGACGACCCCGCAAAACCGCTGCTAGGTTCTACGTACAGATAGCAGCCGGGGGGCTCAACCGTGAACGCACAGGATGTGGTGATCGCCGCGGCCATGCCCACCATCGACGATCTGCTCGCGGAGTCTGAGCTGTCGAACGATGGCGGGCGGCACCGCCAGGGCGCCGAGCAGGCCGAGGAAATCCTGACCCGGCCGGACGTGACGCCCCGGCAGCGGGCCCATGCCCGCCGGCTCCTGTCCCTGCACCGGCTGCGGCTGGGCGACTTCGAAGCATCCGTCGCGCAGGGCCTCCTCGCACTGGAATACCTCACGGCCAGCGGCGATTTCCTGGGCCAGTCGAAGGTGCACTGCACCCTGGCGCTGGCGTTCGCCGACACGGCCCTGCACGAGACGGCGCTCCACCACGTGCTCGGGGCGCTCTCGGCGGCGCGTGAATCCGGGGATCCGGTCGCGGAGTTCTGGGCGCTCAGCCGCTCCTCCATGGTGCACGGGGCCATGGGCGACTGGACGCGCGACATTGACCTGGGCCGGCAGGCGCTCGCCCTCGCGCAGACACTGGACGACCCCGAGTCCGCCTTCGTCGGGCTGAACAACCTCGGCGATAGCTTCCTGCAGATCGCCCGGGGCCAGCACGCCCAGGGCCTGGATGCCACGGCGGCCCTGGAGGAGGCGCTGGTCCTCGCGCGCGAGTCGGTGGCCGTCGCGGCGGCGCAGGGGCATTACTTCTACGAGACAATCGCCCGCACCAACCTCGTCAGCGTGCTGATCGGGCTCCAGCAGCACGACGAGGCCCGCGAACAGGGCTGGCTGGCCAAGGCCCTGGCGAAGGCCAACGGATTCCGCAACCTCGAGATCGACATCGACGCCCAGCTGGCCGACGTGGTCAGGGCCGAGGGCCGCCTCGAAGAAGCGACCACGATGATGACCTCGCAGCTGACCAACCACGACGTCGAGGACGACCCGACCCTCCTTGCCCGGCTGCACAAGGCGCTGTTCGAGATGCACAAGGAACGCGGGCGGTTCGAACAGGCGCTGCTGCACCACGAGCAACTGCACGCCCTGTCCCTGCGCGCGACCGTGCAGACCGCCGGCCTGCAGTCGCAGATGCTGATCAACACCATCGAGATCGAACAGGCCCACCACGAGGCCGAGCGGTCCCAGCTCGAGGTGCAGATGGAGCGCCTCCGCGCCGAGGAAATGGACGTGCAGGCGCACACCGACTCGCTCACGCGGCTGCCCAACCGGCGCGCCCTCGACCGTCACCTGCCGCCGATGATGGGACACGCCCAGGACAGCGTGAAGCCGCTCTGCGCGGCGATGATCGACTTCGACCACTTCAAGCGCATCAACGATGTGCACGGCCACGCGAAGGGCGACGAGGTACTGACCGTCATGGCCACCATGCTGCGCGCCGTCACCCGCGACACCGACCTGGCCGTCCGGGTCGGCGGCGAGGAGTTCCTCCTCGTCTTCGGCGACACCACCCTCGAAGGCGCGGCGGTGGTCTGCGAACGCCTGCTCGCCTCGGTCCGCGCCTATCCCTGGGACACCCTGGCCCCCGGTCTGGCCTGCACGGTCAGCGCGGGCCTGGCCGAACTCGAACCCTCCGAAAGCGTCTCGACCTGGCTCGCGCGCGCCGACGCCGCGCTGTACGCGGCCAAGCACGGCGGCCGGGACCAGGTCAGCTGGGGAGAGGTCGACGCATCGTGAACCCTGAGCCGGACATGACGGATGCCGCGGCATCCGTCGCCCTCGCCCCGAAGCCGAGGATCGACGAACTGCTCGACGCCTGTGAGGTGTCCAGCATGGACGGCCGGCACCGCGAAGGCGCCGAACAGGCCGAGGAAGTCCTACTCAGGCCCGGCGTCACGCCCACCGAGCAGGCGTACGCCCGGCACCTGCTGTCGCTGCACCGGCTGCGCCTCGGCGAGCACGAAGCCTCGGTGAAGGAGGGCCTGCTCGCGCTGGAGTTCCTCACCGGCAGCGGTGACCTGGTGCGCCAGTCGAAGCTGCACTGCATCCTGGCGCTGGCGTTCACCGAGACGCACCTGAACGAGACCGCGCTCCGCCACGCGGTGTCGGCGCTCGACGCGGCGCGGGCCTGCGACAGCCCGACCCTGGAGTTCTGGGCGCTCAGCCGGGCCGGCATGGTGCACGAGGCGCTCGGCGACCCCCAGTACGGGCTGGAACTCGGCCGGCAGGCCCTCGCCCTGGCCCGCACGCTCGACGACCCCGAGGCGCGCTTCGCCGGACTGAACAACCTCGGCGACGCCTGCCTGACCGTGGCCCGGGCCCAGCTCGCCCAGGGCCAGAGTGCGTCGCTGGCCCTGCAGGAGGCGCTGGCGCTCGTGGAGGAGTCCGTGCAGATGGCCCACGAGCAGGCTCACTCCTTCTGGGAGATGATCGCGCGGACCAACCTGGTCAGCATCCTGATCGAGCTCGAACGCTACGTCGAGGCCCGCGAGCAGGCCGGCCTGGTCAAGGGCCTCGCCCAGGCCCAGAGTTCTCGGTACATGGAGCTGAGCAACGACGCGCAGCTGGCCGAAATCGTCCGGGCCGAGGGCAACCTCGACGAGGCCGTGACCATGATGGAGGCCCAGCTGGCGGACCCGGACGCCGAACAGAACCCCGCCCTGATCATCGAGCTGCACAAGTCGCTGTTCGAGATGCACAAGGCGAGCGGGCGTTTCGAGCAGGCGCTGGCGCATCACGAGCAAATGGATGTCCGCATGCTCGACATGACCATCCAGACCGCCGGGCTGCAGTCCCAGATGCTGATCAACACCATCGAGATCGAACACGCCCACCACGAGGCGGAGCGGTCGCGGATCGAGGCGCAGATGGAACGCATCCGTGCCGAGGAGCTGGACCACGAGGCGCACACTGACCCGCTCACCCGCCTGCCCAACAGGCGGGCCCTCGACCGCGAGCTGCCGCCGCTGATGGGCGACGAGCGCGCCAAGCCGCTCTGCGCGGCGATGATCGACCTGGACCACTTCAAGCGGGTCAACGACGAGTACGGCCACGCCACGGGCGACCAGGTGCTGACCGCGATGTCGAACCTGCTGCGCGCGGTCACCCGCGACACCGACCTGGCCGTGCGGGTGGGCGGCGAGGAGTTCCTGCTCATCTTCGCGCACACCAGCCTCGAGCAGGCCGAGCTCGTCTGCGAGCGGCTGCTCGCCTCGGTGCGCACCTACCCGTGGGAGACCATCGCGCCCGGGCTGACCTGCACGGTGAGTGCCGGCGTGTCCCAGCTCAAGCCGTTCGAGGTCGTGTCGGAATGGCTCGCCCGATCGGATGCCGCCCTCTACGAGGCCAAGCGCGCCGGTCGCGACCGCGTCAGCCTGGCCCCCGCGTAGCCGTCCCGTGCGCCGAGATTGCCGGTTGCGGTCGAGTTTGCCTGGTGTGCCTGCCAAATTCGACCGGAATGGGCAAACTGGGCGTGACGGCGGTGACGAACGGAGGTAGCGGATGCCCAAACACAGTGCGGGAATCCTGCTCTATCGATTCGCGGATGCCGCGGGCTCGGTCGCCTCGGTGGCGGATGCCGCGGCTGCGGATGTCGTGACCGACGATGTTCCGGGCCCGGTCGCCCGATCCCTGGAGGTCTGGCTCGTCCACATGGGCGGACCGTTCTGGGCGCGGAAGGGCGCGGGCGCCTGGGTCGAACTGAGTAGGCGCCCTGGGTCGGATTGATGTCGGGTCGGCTGGGAGCCGATCGCCTACGTGCCCTCAGAATGCCGGGGGGACTCGGTGTCGAGGGGGGACGCGGCCTCCGGTGGCGCCTCGACGTCGGCGCTCTCCGCGGCCGGATTCGTGAACGGGACCGTGCCGAGCGCCTCCGAGGAGGTGCGGACCGGCCCCATGGTGCGCTGGCGCAACGGGTCGCGGCGCAGGTCGACGTAGAGCGACACACACAGGCCGATGATGATCAGCACGAACGGGGTCGCCGCCAGGATGGTGAACGTCTGCAGCGCAGGCAACCCGCCTACGAACAGCAGCACCGCGGCGACGGCGCCGCTGAGGACTGCCCAGAAGATCACGAGCGGCTTCCACGGCTCCTTGCGGCCGCGACTCGACAGCGTCCCGAGCACGAGCGCGCCGGCATCCGCCCCGCTGACGAAGAAGACGGCCGTCAGTACCATCACCACCAGGGCCGAGCCGATGAAGAACGGATACTGCTGCAACGCCGCGAAGAACCCGGCCGCCGCGCTGCCCGTGCCGGCGATATCGGTGCCGTTCAGCTGCCGATCCAGGCCCATGCCGCCGAATACGACGAACCACAGGATGCTGACCGCCGTTGGCACCAGCAGCACGCCGAGAACGAACTCGCGAATGGTTCGGCCGCGGGAGATCCGGGCGATGAAGGTGCCGACGAACGGGGTCCAGGAGATCCACCACGCCCAGTAGAAGATGGTCCAGCTCGCCAGCCAGTCGCCGCCGCCGAACACCGCGGAGTGGAAACTCATCGGAACGATATCGGTCAGGTACGCCCCGATCGACGACGGCAGCAGGTTCAGGATGAACACCGTCGGGCCGACCACGAAGACGAACACAACGAGCACGGCAGACAGCACCATGTTCGTGTTGCTCAGCCACTTGATGCCTTTCGCAACCCCGCTCGCCGCGGAGAGCACGACCCCCACGGTGAGCACGCAGATGATGATGATCGGCAGGGCCGCCGCGGGCTCTTCCTCGAATTGCCCCGTGCGCAGCAGCGACACGCCGGCCGCGATCTGCAGTGCGCCGAGCCCGAGCGAGGTCGCCGAACCGAACTGGGTGCAAATGATCGCCAGCATGTCGATCGGCTTGCCCCAGCCCTTGCCCTCGATCCGCTCCTTGCCGAACAGGGCCTGGAACGGGGCGCTCATGAGGTTGCCGCGGCCCATTCGGTAGGTCGAGTAGGCCAGGGCGAGGCCGACCACCGAGTAGATCGCCCACGGATGAAGTCCCCAGTGGAAGAACGTGTACGCCATCGCCGCGTTGGCGGCCTCCGGACTGTTCGACGCCGCGTCGACGAACGGGGGCGGCGTCGCCAGGTGGGTGACCGGCTCGTAAACGCCGAAGAACATCAGCCCGATCCCCATGCCGGCGCTGAACATCATCGACACCCACGAGAGCGTCGAGAACTCGGTGCCCTGCCCCTCGCGGGAGAGCGGAATGCTCCCGTACCTCCCGAACGCCAGCACCAGGGCGAAGATGACGAAGCCCGACGCCGCGAGAATGAACAGCCAGCCGACGTTGCCGGTGACCCAGCCGAGAACGGATGTCGAAACCTCGCCCACCGTCTCGGTGAACAGCACCCCGAGCAGGCAGATCACCAGAATAATGCCGGCGGAAACGAAGAAGACCGTTTTGTCGACGGTGGCCCAGCCCGTTCGGCGCGGTTCACTCACCGCGTCCCCGAGTGCGGACTCGATGCCGCCGCCCGATGGAACCCTGGACATATCGCTCCTCGCTGAACGAAAACTCTTCCTTGATCTCTACGCGAGACGCTACGCGGATGCCGGGGAGATTACTATAGTGGCGCTATGGCTGACCTCGATGAATTCGAACCGGCTCAACCGGCCTCAAACACCGGCAAGGGCGATTCCGGCCGCACCAGCTTCGGCCGGCACGGTGACGTTGCCAAGACCGGCGCACGGGTCGCCGCCTACGAAGACTGTGACGAGGCCAACGCGGCAGTGGGCGTCGCCATGGCGGTCGGTGGTCTGCCCCTCGAGGTGACGTCGACCCTCGCCAGCGTGCAGAACGACCTATTCGATCTGGTGGCCGACCTGTCGGTTCCGCTCGACGACCCCGAGCCGGCGGCTGCGCGCATCCGCGAGTCGCACCTCGCCCGGCTCGAGCGTGCCGTCGATCACTTTGCGCAGCAGGCCGCCGACCTGAGCGGCTTCGTGCTGCCGGGGGGCACGGTCGCCGCCGCGCTGCTCTACCAGGCGCGGGGCGTCGTGCGCCGGGCGGAGCGTGGGGTCTGGGCGGCCGTCGAGGAGCACCCGACGTCCGTCAACCCGCTGGGGGCAGCGTACCTGAACCGGCTGTCGTCACTTCTTTTCGTGCTGGCCCGTGGGGCCAATGCCGACCTCGGCGACGTGAAGTGGATGCCCGAAGCGTCGGCGCGGGCGATGGCGCAGGAGGACGGCGGCGACGACCCGGTGGGCGACTCGGCGGACCAGCCCGGCTGAGGCATCCGCGCTCGCTGTCTTTCGCACCCGCCCCTGTCGCGGGGCGCGGCTCGGTTCTACCATGGTCACGGGGACGCGAGGATGAGGACTCCATGACCATGTTGGCGACCATCAGCAGCGGCCGCGTCGACGTCGATGAGCGCGCGGTCGCCGACCTGGCAACGCACCTGCACGGCGAGCTGGTTCGACCGGGCGACGCGGCCTACGACCAGGCCAGGCGGGTGTGGAACGGCTCGATCAGCCGGTTCCCCGGCCTGATCGCGCGCTGCGCGTCGCCGGAGGACGTGATCGCGGCGGTTCGCTTCGCCCGGGGCAACAATGTCCTGGTGGCCGTGCGCGGCGGCGGGCATAGTTTTCCCGGGTACTCCGCCTGCGACGACGGACTGGTGATCGACCTCTCGCCGATGAACGGCATCCGGGTTGATCCCGATACGCGCACGGCGCGCGTGCAGGCCGGGGCGCTGCTCGGCGATCTTGACCGCGCCACGCAGGAGTTCGGGCTCGCCGCGCCGTCGGGGATCGTGACGCACACCGGTGTTGCCGGGCTGACCCTCGGCGGCGGGCTGGGCTGGCTGATGCGCAAGTACGGGCTGTCCATCGACCAGCTGCTGTCGGTGGAGATGGTCACCGCCGACGGCGGGTTCGTGCGGGCGAGTGCCACCGAGAACCCGGAGCTGTTCTGGGGAGTGCGCGGGGGCGGCGGCAACTTCGGGGTCGTGACCGAGTTCGAGTTCGCGCTGAACCGGGTCGGCCCGATCGTGATGGCCGGGCCGGTCTTCTGGCCCGGGGCCGATTCGGCGAAGGTGCTGCGTTTCTATCGCGACTGGATTGCCGATGCGCCCGACGAGCTGATGACGATGGTCGTGCACCGCCGCGCCGCCGATGTCTCCTATATTCCGGCCGAGCTGCGGGGGCAGCCCGTGGTCGCCGTGGTCAGCTGCTACGCGGGGCCGGTGGATGACGGCGAAAAGGTGATCCGGCCGCTGAAGGCGTTCGGGTCCCCGGTGCTGGACCTGTGCCGGCCGAAGCCGTTTCTGGAGCACCAGGCCATGTTCGACCCCGGCTACCCGCCCGGCTGGTGGTACTACATGCGCTCCTGCGATGTCGCCGAACTCACCGACGAGGTCATCGACATCACCGCCGACCACGCGGCACGGATCACGTCCCCGCTGACCGCGTTCCCGATCTGGCACGGCGGGGGAGCGGCGGCGAGGGTGGGCGAAGACGACACCGCCTTCCACGGGCGCGCGGCCGGCCATACGTTCAACATCACCGCCGCCACCGAGAACGCCGACGGCTTCGAGCGGGAACGCGACTGGGTGCGCAGTTTCTGGTCAGACCTCGCTCCGTTCCACACCGGCGTCTACGTGAACTTCCTGATGGACGAGGGCGAAGAGCGCGTGCGGCAGGCGTATGGCGAGGCGAAGTACACGCGGCTCCGCGCTCTCAAGCGCGCCTGGGATCCGGAGAACTTCTTCCGGCTCAACCAGAACATCGCGCCTTTGCCAGCTTCGGGGTGAGACCCTTGAGCATGAGCACCAAGGAAACGAATGCACGGATGTCCTGGGTCGCGTTCGCGACGGCGGTCGTCACCCTCACAGCCGGTGCGTTTTTCATCGCCATGTTCGTCGTCGAGGTGCCCTTCACCGGGCCCTACAACTACGGCAGAGTCAACGACGCGCTCTCGGCGCTCGGCAACGTCATGGTCGCGGTGCTGGTGTGGCACGTGAGCCGGCCGGCCGAGGGCTCGCTGGGGTCACGCGTCTTCGTGCGCCTCGTCGCTGCCGCGTCGGTCGTCGCGGCGGTCTCCTCGGTCATGCTCGCCCTCGGCCTGCTCGCGTTCGAGGCCCCCACCGTCATCGCGATCATCGCGCTCCTCCTCCAGGCTGTCTGGATGCTGTGGGCGAACACGAGCCTGTACCAACTGGGAATCTTCTCCAGGCTGCTCAGCCGGTGCGGTGAGCTGGTGGGAGCCGGACTGTTGATCGGGCTGCTCATCGTGGGCGTCAGCGCGCTGTTTCCGTGGTTGACCGTGCCTCAGGTGCTGACCCTCGGCCTCGGCGTCTTCATCGCCGGCGGAGTCTGGCTCGCCTGGCCGCTCTGGTTCGTCATGCTCGGCGTGCACCTGCGCAAGCGGCCGCTGGCTGGTGCTGGTGCTGGTGCTGGTGCTGGTGATGCTGATGCTCCTGCCACGCGGCGCAGGGGCCGGCGGAGCGCGTCCAACGCCGGTTGATCCGTTCTCGTCGCGTATCGTCGAGGTCGACGCACTCCCCGGAAAGGCACCATGCCCAGCCCCAAACAGCCAGCGGTCCCGCGCATCGACGTCCAACGCCACCATCGGGCCCTCCTCGAGGCTGCGGCCGATGAACTCGCCCGCGACCCCGACTCCTCCATGGCGGATGTGGCGCAGGCGGCAAATCTGACCAGGGCGACCCTCTATCGCCACTTCAGCAACCGGCAGTCTCTGCTGGGCGCCATCCAGGCGGAGGCCCTCGCGCGCGCGTCGGAGGCCCTCATCGCCTGTCGCCTCGACGAGGGGAGCGCGCTTGAGGTGCTCGGGCGCGTGATCGCTTCGCTGGGCAAGCACGGGATGCGCTTCCGGATCATTCTGATCCGGGCCTCCGACCACAACGCGCGATTCCTCACCCAGCGCGACCAGGTGCTCGCCCCCCTCGTCGAGGTCGTCAAGCGGGGGCAGGCCGAGGGCGACATCCGTGCCGATCTCTCGCCGGAGTGGATCGTCACGGCCATGGCATCCCTGCTCATTTCGGCGGTGCGGGCGGCGCCGCAAACGAAACACTCCGACGCGGAGGTGTCCGACCTGATCTTCCGCACCCTGGTCGGCGGGATCGCGGCGGACGGCTCGACAACACACGGCTCGACGGGCGATTCACAAAACTAGACAACGCTGTCTCATTTCATCTAGTCTCAGTTCAGGCGGCCCGAATGGTGCCGCCGGACTCGATGAACCGTGATGGGACTCCCCGTGCTCTCTGCACTCGCTCGCATGTCAACCCGGTACCGCTGGATCGTGGTCGGAGTGTGGCTGGTGCTGATCGTGGGCGCTCTTCTTGGCAGCCGGGCGATCGGCGGCACCTTCAACAACGACCTGACCCTCGCCGGCACCGACTCGCAGGCCGCCTACGACACCCTCCGCGAGCAGTTCCCCGAGCTTGCCGGTGACGGCATGCAGGCCATCGTGCACAGCGCGGATGCCGGCGAGCCCGTCACATCGCCGGCCCTGCGCGCCGCGGTGGAGGATGCCGTGGCCACGGTTGCCGCGCTGGACGGCGTGGCCGCCGCGCGGTCGCCGTACGGGCCGCCCCAGCCGATGGTGTCCGAGGACGGCATGACGGCGATGGTGACCATCCAGTTCACCGAGCGAGCCAAGGACATCCCGGCCGAGACGGTGACCGAGGCCCAGGCGGCCTTCGAGGGCGTGCGGGATGCCGGCGGCCAGGTCGAATTCGGCGGCCCCGCCGCGCAGGCCGAGTCCGGGCCATCCGGCGGCGAGGCCTTCGGGCTGCTCGCGGCGGCCCTGGTGCTGCTCCTGGTGTTCGGCTCACTGTTCGCGATGCTGGTCACGCTGCTCACCGCCCTGATGGCCCTCGGCATCGGGCTCGCCTCGATTTCCATGCTCGCCTCGTCGGTGACGATCGGCACGTCCGGTCCCATCGTTGCCGCCATGATCGGCCTGGGCGTAGGCATCGACTACGCCCTGCTGATCGTGACGAGACACCGGGAGGGGATGTCCCGGGGCCTGGCCCCGAACGAGTCGATCGCAGCGGCCATGACCACCGCCGGCCGCTCTGTGCTCGTCGCCGGGGCCACGGTGATCATCGCTATCCTCAGCCTCTATGCCATCGGCATCCCGTTCGTGTCGTCACTGGGCCTGGCCAGCGCCATCGTGGTCAGCGCGACGATGCTGGCATCCGTCACCCTGCTGCCGGCGCTGCTGGCCATCTTCGGCCGGAACCTCGACCGGGTGCGGGTGCGCAAGATCGGCAAGAAGGCCCCGGCCACGACGGATGCCGCCGGCCGGGTTGCCGCCGGCCAGGTTGCCGCCGGCCAGGTTGCCGCCGGCCAGGTTGCCGCCGGCCAGGATGCTGCCGGCCAGCCTGCCGCCGGCCGGCCGGAGTCCTCGCCCGCGTCGGGCTGGCGCGGCTGGGTGGGAGGCATCCAGCGCCGCCGATGGGTCGCCGCGTTCGCCGCGGTGCTCGTCCTGGCCATTCTGGCCCTGCCGTTGCTGTCGCTGCGCCTCGGCACGGCCGACGGCGGATCCCAAGCCGCGGACACCACCCAGCGGAAGGCCTATGACCTCATCGTCGACGGGTTCGGTGCGGGCTGGGCCGGCCCGCTCCTGGTCACCGTCGACTTCGGCGCCGATTCGACGCCGGCCGAGAACCAGGCAGCGAGCGCCGAACTGCACGCCGAACTGGCGGCAACCGACGGCGTCAGCGCGGTGACCCCGCCGCGGCTCGGGGAGGACGGGGCGACCGCGCTGTACACGGTGATCCCCACGAGTTCGCCGGATGACGCGGCCACGGAAACGCTGGTCCACGACCTGCGCGACACGGTCCTGCCCGACGCGGCACCGGGCGCGGCCGCCCACGTCGGCGGGGCGACGGCGACCAGCATCGACCTGGCCGACACGCTCCTGGCGCAGATCGGCTGGTTCATCCTGGTTGTCGTCGTGCTGGCCTTCATCGTTCTGCTGATCGAGTTCCGGGCGCCGTTCATCGCGGCCATGGCCGTGATCATGAACCTGTTCGCGGTGGGGGCCGCCTACGGTCCCGTCGTCGCCGTGTTCCAGTGGGGCTGGTGGCCCGCCGAACTGCTCGGGGTCGTGCCCGGCCCGGTCGAGTCGTTCGTTCCGGTCATGCTCTTCGCGGTGCTCTTCGGCCTGTCCACCGACTACACCGTGTTCCTGCTCAGCCGGGTCAAGGAGGAGCTCGCCCGCACGGGAGATCCCGACCGGGCGGTTCGGGACGGCCTGGCCGCGACGGCCAGGGTCATCCTGGCCGCGGCATCCGTCATGGTCGTCGTCTTCGGGAGCTTCATCCTCAACGACCAGCGCACCGTGACGATGTTCGGCTTCGGCCTGGCCATGGCCATCGCCGTGTACGCGCTCGTCGTGATGCTGGTGCTCGTGCCCGCCCTGCTGGCGATCGCGGGCCGCGCGGCCTGGGGGCGCACGAAGCGTCGCTCGTCGGCCGAGCCCGAGCCCGCGCCTGCCCTCGCGCCCGAGCCTCTCGTTGCCACACTCGGACGGGGAAACTACCCGCCCGAGTGAGGCATCGGCAGCGGCCGCGCGGCGCCGATGAGCGCGCGGCCGCTGGCCTCGCGGCGCACCTGCCGCTGCTCCCGCCACGTGGCGCGGAGGCCGGCGGAGTGCGTCAAACGCGGGTGGGCAGCACCCGGCGCACGGCCGGGCGAGCAGAAATCGCGATGATCGCTTAGGGAATGTCCACGATCTGCTTGCCGAGCGGCATGAGCGCGACCGGAATCAGCTTGAAGTTGGCGATCCCGAACGGGATGCCGATGATGGTGATGCACAGCGCGATGCCGGAGACGAGGTGCCCGAGGGCGATCCACCAGCCGGCCAGCACCACCCAGACGACGTTGCCGAGGAGGGTGCCGACGCCTGCGTCTCGCTTGTCGACCACGGTCTTGCCGAACGGCCAGAGTGCGTAGACGCCGATCCGCGCCGCCGCGATTCCCCAGGGGATGGTGATGATGAGCGCGAACATGATCAGCGCCGCCAGCATGTAGCCGAGGAAGAGCCAGATGCCCGAGAGCAGGAGCCAGATGAGGTTGAGGATGGTCTTCATGATTACTCCCATTCTCTCAGGTCTCGTTCATCGGCCGTCGACACCCGCACGGCCACGTGCGGAGCTCCGCACATGCCGTCCCCGTGGCTAACTCAGGAGATTCGGTGCCGGCGGATGCCGCGGCCCCGGAATCCTGCGGGTCGCCACGGGGGCTCCCACGGATTCACCTGAGTTGGCCACGCACCGTTTCTGAGACTCCAGGTCGAGTCGCCGCACCGAGCCGAGGTCGGCGGCTGTCCCTCAGTGCTACGGCTTGTGCCAGCGAGCCCGGTCCGGGCTGTTGGTTGTTGTGCCGCAGATCATGGGCGTACCGATGGTCGTGACACCGGTTGCCCCTGCCGGAGCGCAGAACGCCCCGGGGTGGACGACATTGGGGGCCGGAGCGGGAGCGGGAGCGGGAGCCGGAGCCGGGGCAGGAGCCGGCGCGGGCGCCGGAGCCGGTGCGACCGGAGCCGGAGCCGGAACCGGCACAGGGACAACCACGACCGGGGCAGGCGCAACGGTCGCGACGGGCTTGGGAGCCGGCTTGGGCGCGGGCGCGAATGCCGACGTCATCGCCGGCTGATCCGGGCACGACGACAGGATGCGAGTCATGGCGGCGAGTTCGGCCGGAACGACCCACAGGCCATACGTTGCCTTGACCGAGATCTGTCGCGCGACGTACTGGCAGCGATAGGACTTGACCGGAGGCAGCCACGTGGCCGCGTCCCCGTCGCCCTTCTGGGCGTTCGTCCTGCCGTCCACGGCCAGCAGGTTGAGCGGATCGTTCGCAAGCGAGATGCGTTGCGCGGGGGTGAGGAGTTGCGCGCCGGTCTGCCACGCGTTCGACAGCGCAACGACGTGGTCGATCTGCACCAGCATCGACGTCGTGTTGCCGCGAACGAAGCTGATGGATTTGCCCGTGTACGGCCCGTCCAAGTGGCCGCTCAGTACCTTGCAGGGGCCGGAGCGAAAAGTCCTGGTCAGGTCGCGGGTGAGGATGTCGTTGCGGGTGTCGCATCCGTTGCGGTCGACATCCAGCCAGGCGCTACCGAATTGGGCCGTCCGCGCGTAGCCGGTTTTGGGGGCTCTGCCTTTCACCGGGAGTGTCGCCAGCAAGGCCTGCGCGGTTGTGCTGGTGGCAGTGCGATCAGCGATGGCGACGGATGCTCGGTCACCGGAGGCCTGGGTGACGTCCGGATCAACCGGCGCCTCGGCCGTGAACGCAGCCTGAAGTTCCGGCTTCTTGGTCGCCGTCGGCTTGGGGGTGCTCTCCACAGCGGCGGACGTTGTGACGTCGGTCTCACTACCCGCGAGGTCCGCGGGGGCGTCGTAGGCGGAGGCGCCAATGCTCGTCGTGACGAGCGCGACGACGAGTGCGGCCGCGGCGATGCCCCGAGACGGGATCCTCGCCCAGGACTTGCGACCGGTCACCAGCGAGTACAGGGCCGTGCCGAGGCCGGCCAGACCGGCCATCATCAGCATCCCGGGGAAGCCTGCGGAGGCGCCGCCGACCAGGACAAAGAACGCGATCATGGCGATGACGATCACCGTGCCCGGGCGGGGCCGAAAGCGGCGA
The DNA here is from genome assembly GCF_004403955.1 of Cryobacterium sp. TMT1-2-1. Taxonomy (NCBI): domain Bacteria; kingdom Bacillati; phylum Actinomycetota; class Actinomycetes; order Micrococcales; family Microbacteriaceae; genus Cryobacterium; species Cryobacterium sp. TMT1-2-1. Next base: position 29,723 of record NZ_SOHC01000027.1, on the reverse strand, counting down.
GGGCTGGCTGAATCACCGGGCGATGCGGGCTTGGTCAAGGGGCTCCTCTGGCTGACACGGCGTGCGTTTCAAACCTAGGCGCGCAGCGCAGCGTTACCGGCGAACGGACCTACCGGTCAGGGCCCCAATACGGGGCGGAATCGTGGTGGCTCCGGACGCCGCTGCCAGGTCGTTCCTGGGTCGTGGGCGTATCCGCGGTGCAAGGAGCTATTACCAGAGGGTAATCCGTCAACGCCCATTACCGTTCGGTAATAGTGCGCTAGGCTACTACCGTTCGGTAATAACGACGGGAGGCGCGATGATCGCTCAAATCAGGTCGGCGGCCGACCTCGGCGACTTCATTCGCCGCATCCGTCTTCAGCACGGCATGACGCAGGGACAGCTGGCGGCGGCGCTCGGCACGACCCAGCGGTACGTCTCAGAACTCGAAGCCGGAAGGCCCAAGAGAGCCGACGAGCGGTACTTCGAGATTCTGGCACGGCTCGGAATTGCCCTCACGGCGGAGTCCACGTCACCAGGCGACCATGACTGATCCCGCGCTGCGCGTCGACCTCTATGGAACCCACGTGGGCGAACTCACGCGTGCATCCCGGGGGCGGGCACTGTTCGCCTGGAGCAACGATGCCATTGCACGCTGGCCCCTGCGATCGACGCCCCTGTCGGCGTCCCTCCCCGTCGGCACCTCGAGCGTCGAAACCACGGAGTCGTTCTTCGGCGCATTGCTGCCTGAGGGCCGATGGCTCGACCGACTGGCCAACGCCCTGCACGTTGGGAGTAACGACCTGGTCGGCATTTTCGACGCGGTCGGGGCCGACCTCGCCGGCGCCCTCACCATCGGCGCGGGCCGGACCGCCGGCGAACCCCGGATGCTCGGCGAAGCCGAACTCGTGGAGTTGCTCAGCCAGGCGGCCGGGTACGTCCTCGGCGGAGGCGGCTCCGCACTGCCCGGCTTCCAGCGGAAGCTGACCTTGACGCGTGCCGCCGGCGGCTGGATCGCGGGGAACGGAACGCTCGCGTCCACCCACATCCTCAAGCCCGTCTCCGAAGCGAACCGACATCTCGTCGAGGGTGAGAATTACGTGCTGGGCGTCGCTCGCTCGCTGCGGCTCCTCCACTTCGATTCGTGGGTGGAGACCATCGGCAGGTCGCCGGTGCTGGTCATCGAGCGCTACGACCGGCGCGTGACGGCTACGGGCATCGAACGCATTCACCAGGAGGATCTGGCCCAGGCGCTTGCGCTTCCCTGGGGCGGGGACGACAAGTTCGAACGGGGCAACCCCGGAGCCAGCCTGGCGGCGGTTGCCGCCGCCCTCGATCGCGACCGCAGTATTTTCGACCGCGGCGAGCCGGACCGCGAGAAGCTGCTGCGATACACGGTGCTCAATGTCGCAGCGGGAAACACCGACGCCCATGCGAAGAATTTCTCCCTTCTCCGATTCGACGATGGCCGCTCACGGCTGGCGCCTTTCTACAATGCCGCACCGCTCGCCCTCGGTTCTGAGGCGCCGCTGGACCTGGCCATGTCGATCAGCGGCGAACGCGCCATCACGCGGGTCACCGTCGATCACCTCGTCGACGAGGCCCGCACCTGGGGTGTCGAGTCATCGCGGGCCCGCGAGGTCATTGCCCAGACCCTGGATGCCGTGATCGAAGCGACGAGGCAGCTCCCCGCGCATGAGTCGATCTCGAAACACGTCCCGGGCTACATTCGCGGCCAGGTGCAGAATCTCGCAGCGGGAAAGCCGGCGCGCATCGACACTCCGTTGTCCCCGATCCTGACGCCCAGACTGGGCACGCCATCGCCCGGCGCACCTGCCCCGAAACGGTCCGGTCCGGAAGAGCCGTAACCTCGGCGGCGACGGTCACAACCTGGTCGCGCGCTCGCAGGCCGCGTTCATCGCCCGCAGGTCCTCGGTGTCGTCGGGGAACCGCTCCACGTCGACCGCGAACCGCGAGAGGCCGTTGATCACCGCGCTGGCCCCGCGGGGAAGGCGCGCGACAACGTAACGATGGATGCCCGCAGCCTCGGAATTGTCGCCGTGACCCCGGACTCACTTCTCCACGCCAAGAACCGCGAATGGGTTCAGGGCTTGAAACGCCAGGGCGAAGGTCTCGTTTGCGAAGGTCAGGCGCACTCCGGTGAGCGTGGGTCCGGCGAAGAGACTGCGAGAAGGCTTCACCTGCTGCTCAAGGCGCACGGCCTTCTTGATCAGCGCGAGCCGACGGCGATCGTCCTCGATGAACGGATTGCGCCGGTTCACCCGCCACCGGAATATCGGCACGAACACGAGCGGGGACAGGACCGCCGCAAAGGCCACCCACATCCAGACCGGGTTCGTCTCATCCTGCCCGCGGAAGACATTCGCGGCGACGACGCTGCCGATGAAAAGCAGGAGGGGAATCAGGCAGCCAGGCTTGGTGAGGCCGGGGCTTCGGGCTCTCGCCGCCTGGCACTCCGGGCACAGCGGGAACGACCTGGAGGACGTGAATCGGATTCGGCTGACCTCGTCCACGTCGCGCACGGTGAGCATCGTCTTCGGGTCGCTCGCGCCCACTGGCTGTGGCGCGGGGCTGCCGCACGCCACGCAGATCGCCGGCACGGCGCACTGGCCGGGGTGGACCAGGAACGAGGACATCGCACTCTCCTCTCCCGGTTCCACCGTGGGAACCGTCCTGCGCGGCGCCTCCGGCGACCGCGCACTGGGAGTCAAGCAAACTTCGACGACGCTCGCTAGGGCGGGGGCCGGCGATCGGCCCCCGACGCATGCTGCGCGGACGGATGCCGCGCCGACCTTGACATCTGCGGTCGAGTACGGCCGGAGAACTCACCAACGCTGCCGGCTTCCAATGGGTATGACAGACCTCCCGCCCGGAGAGTTCGGGCAACTTGGCGCAGGTTCTGACGGCGGCCAATACCAATTGAGCACGAGGCCTCGAACAGCGCTTGGGAACAGGAGCAACTCGGCACCCACCGGCGAGGCCGTGTCAGTGGTCCCCACTACCGTGAAGACATGAAGATCCTGCACACCTCGGACTGGCACATCGGGCGCACGTTCCACACGCACTCGACGCTGGAGCACCTCGGCCAGGTTCTCGCCGCGCTCGTCGAGGTCGTGCGGGAGCGCCAGATCGACGTCGTCGCCGTCGCCGGGGACGTCTTCGACTCGGCCATGCCGTCCAAGGAGGCCTTCACCCTGCTGGCGTCGACGCTGCGAGACATCAAGGCCGCGGGCGCCGCGGTCGTGATGACCAGCGGCAACCACGACTCGGCGGCGCGCCTCGGCTTCCAGGCGGAGTGGGCGAGCCTCGCCGGCATCCACGTCATCACCCGGCACGACCAGTATCGCGAGCCGGTCACAATCACGGATGCCCACGGCCCGGTTCACTTCTACGGCATCCCGTACCTGGAACCGGTGCTGATCCGTCACCATTACCCCGACGTGGTGCTCAAGACGCACGAGCAGGTGCTCGGCTTCGTGATGGACCAGGTGCGTGACGACCTGGCCGCCCGTGGCGGGCGCAGCGTCGTGCTCTCCCACTGCTTCGCCGCCGGAATCGCCCCGGCCGCCGAGGCGAGCGACGTGGAGCGGGACATCACCGCCGGCGGCCTCGACGTCGTGCCGCTGAGCGTCTTCGACGGGCCCGACTACGTCGCCCTGGGGCACATCCACGGCCGGTCGACGCTGACCGAGCGCGCACGCTACTCCGGAGCGCCGCTGCACTACTCGTTCGGCGAGGCTGGCAAGCCCCGGGGAGGGTGGCTCGTGGAGCTGAACGCCGACGGACTCGGCCCGGTCGAGTGGATCGACCTCCCCGTGCCGCGACGACTCAGCGAGCTCAGGGGCCCGATGGACGAGCTGCTCGGCGACGAGCGTTTCGCCGACAACGAAGGCGACTGGGTGAAGGCCATCGTGACCGACCAGGTGCGTCCGCTCGACAGCATGAAGAAGCTGCAGGGCCGTTTCCCGCACTGCGTGATGCTCGAACACCGGCCAACCATCGTCGTCGACGCCGGAGTCGCCACCTACGCCGAGCGGATCAAGGAGAAGAGCGATCCCGACATCATCGCGGGCTTCCTCGAATACGTGCGCAACGGCGAAGGCCCCACCGAATTCGAGCGCGAACTCATCGCCGAAGTGCTGAACGAACAGGGAATCCGGCAGGCCAACGCATGAAGATCAAACGCCTCAGGCTCGCCGGCTTCGGGCCGTACAAGAACGAGCAGCTCATCGACTTCGAGAAGTTCGACAGCGACGGCATCTTCCTGATCACTGGCAAGACCGGCGCCGGCAAGTCCAGCATCCTCGACGCCATCTGCTTCGCCCTCTACGGCCATGTGCCGCGCTACGACGGCACCGAGCTGCAGCTGCGCAGCGATCACTGCGAACCGGATGACCCGAGCTTCGTCGAGCTCGACTTCAGCATGAACGAGCGCGACTACCGCATCTTCCGCACGCCCAGGTTCGAGCGGCCGAAGAAACGCGGCGAGGGCACAACCACGTCCCTGCCCGAGGCCAGGCTCTTCGTCAGGGAGGGCGACGACTGGCAGGGCGTCGCGGCCAAGCCGGTGGATGTCGGCCACCAGCTGGCCGAGATCCTCCCGTTGAAGGAGGACCAGTTCCTCCAGGTGATCCTGCTGGCGCAGAACCGGTTCCAGAAGTTCCTGCTCGCCAAGACCGACGAACGTCGCGCCGTGCTGCGCACCCTCTTCGGCACGTCCCGCTTCGACCAACTTGAGCAATCCCTGATCGCGCGCCGGAAGGAGCTGGACGCCCAGCTCGCCGACGTGCAGCGAGCCATCACCGACCGGGCCCGCATTGCGGCGAACCAGCTGCGGCTGGGCGACGACGCCGTGCCCCAGAACCCGGGCCTCGACTGGTTCACGTCGGGCCTGGCCGACCTCGAGCGTCAGCTCGACGAGGCCACGTCGCTCGCCGAGCTGGCCGCCGCCCAATTCACCGCCGCGGCCGACCATCACCAGGTGCTGGGAGAAGTTGCGCGGCGCCAGGCCCGCCGGGACACAGCCCTGGCCCAGCTGGCCGTGCTCACCGATCGCGAAGAGGCCATCGCCGCGGAGCGCACGGCACTCCAAGCCGCTGCGCGCGCCGCCCGCGTGTGGCCGCAGATCCGCGCCGGGCAACAGGCGACCGTCGCCCTCGAGACCGCACTGACCGACGAGACGGATGCCCGCGCCGCCTGGCAGCAATTCCGCCGGTCCGGTGCAGAGCCCGAGACCCACACGTCGCTCAAACTTGTCACCGACGCACTGCTCGGCCGGCTCGGCACCCTCGCCGATGCCCTCGCCGACGAACAGAAGCTTCCCGGGCTCGACCTCGAGATCACCCGGCTGTACGGCCTGGTCGAGGAGCACACGACGGCTCTGGACGGCGCCCAGGCAGTGATCGATGCACTCCCGAAGCAGATCGAGTCCGTCGGCGTCGAGCATGCCGCGGCCGCACTCGATGCCGCGCGGAAGGATGAGGCCGCTGCGGCCCTGGAGCGCGTCGAGACCGCTCTGTCGGCCGCCGAGTCCGTCGTGGTTCACACTGCCGAAGTGCTCGAAGCGTCCCAGGTCGAACTCGCGGCGAGCGGGGAGAACGCCGCCGCCGCGGCCCACTACGACGCTCTCATCTCCCGGCGCTTCGCCGGGTATGCCGCCGAGCTCGCATCCCAGCTGGAGGAAGGCACCCCCTGCTCCGTCTGCGGCTCGGAGAACCACCCAGCTCCCAGCATCGGCGAGGCCGACCCGGTCACCGAAGCCGACGTGACCACCGCGCGGAAAGCCGTGACCGTGCGGCAGAGGGCGTTGGCCGATGCCGGCACAGCCGTGCAGGACGCACGCAAGCGCCTGGCGCAGGCCGAGACCAGGGCCGGGAACCGTTCCGTCGAGGAACTCACGGCGGAGCGAGCGACCGCCCGAGCTGCACTCGAGGATTCCGAAACCGCAGCCAGGCTCCTGGCCCGGCTGGCGCAGGATCTGGTCGGCCTGCGCGGCCAGCTGGCAGACGCGAACACCGGTCTCAGCGGATTCCGTGCGACTCGAGATGCCTCTGCCGCCGAGCACACCGACCAGGCTGCTCACCGCGAGGCTCTCACCCAGCGCGTCACCGCCCAGCGCGGCGACTTCGACACCGTCACCGAACATGTGGACCGTCTCAACGAAGAGCTCGGGGCCGCACGTGCCCTCGATGAAGCCCTGGGCGTCAGCCGAGAGCGCGGCACCGTACGTGTCGCCGCGATCGCTGCAATGACCATGCAGCTGTTGCAGGAGGACTTCGCCGACGAGGCGACCGCCGAAGCGGCGCGTGTTGGCGATGCCGAGGCACAGCGCCGGCAATCGGCCCTGCGCACCCATGACGACGAGATCGCGGCCGCCCGGTCTGCCCTGGCCGACCCCGAGCTCGCCGACCTGCCCGCAGAGCCGGTCGACCGGGATCCGGCCCGTGAGGCCTTTGACCTCGCCAGCGCGACCCGCGACGACGCCATTACGGCCCGCAGCTCGGTGGAGGAGCGGGTCACCCAGCTCACCGCCCTCGTGACGGAGGTCACGGCGCAGTTCGCGGCATCCGCGGCGCTGCTGACGACGCAGACGCAGGTGCGCCAGCTCGCCGACGTCGTGCACGGCGACGAGCCCAACACGAAACGGATCCGCCTGGAAACCTACGTGCTGGCCGCCCAGCTCGAAGAAATCGTCGCCGCCGCGAACACGCGTCTGCGCACGATGACCAGCGGCCGTTACACGCTGGAGCACGACGACTCGCTCGAGTATCGCGGGAACCAGTCGGGCCTCGGCCTCGGCATCCGCGACGAGTTCACCGGCCGCACCCGGGCGACCAACTCGCTCTCCGGCGGCGAGACGTTCCTCGCCTCCCTTGCCCTCGCCCTCGGTCTGGCCGAGGTGGTCACCAGCCAGGCCGGCGGCATCACCCTGGACACGCTCTTCGTCGACGAGGGTTTCGGCTCGCTCGACAGCGAGACCCTCGAGACGGCGATGAGCACCCTCGACACCCTCCGTGCCGGCGGCCGAACGATCGGCCTGATCAGCCACGTCGACTCGATGAAGGAGCAGATCCCGGCCAAGCTCAGCATTGTCGTGACCGACCAGGGGCACAGCAGGATTTCACTGGCTTGATGTCCCTGTTCACGCCCCTAAGTGGGGAGCGAATTGCAGTGAACCCGCGCGGTAACTTGGGCTCTACTGCCGTGTTTACTTAGCCTGGGGGCCAATGTGCTCGTGTCTGCCATCGATTCATCCACTCGCATCAAGGCTGGCGTTCGCGCGCTCAAGGCAGCACAGTGAGCCTCAAGAGCACGCTCGCGCCTCTCGTGGACCGCCTGCGGGAGCCGAACGGGAGAATCGCTCTCCGGTGGCGGTGGGCCGGAATCGGCATCCTGGCCCTCTTCGTTCTTGTGACCATTGTCGGCGGAGCATTCTGGTCAATCGTCACGCTGATCGGCCTCGTCGCTTTCGTCGTCGGAATCTACGCGGCGGCAACTGGCTCCGCGAAGCGCTTTCGGGTGCGCTCCAAGGCCGCCGGGGTAGTCATGTTGGCCGCTGGCCTCGTCGTGATGCTTGTGGGAACGGGAGCCAATGCGGCGACCCGCCCGCAAGGGCCCGACACCGCCACCGTGGCCAAGCTGGCTGCGGGATCAGTCCAGGTCAAGGACGCAGTGAAGCCGAGCCCAACTCCCACACCAGTTGAGACGGAGTCGGAGATTCAGGAAGTTGCTGTCATCCCATTCGATGCCGCAACGGTGGAAGATGCCAATAGCGATGTGGACACGTCGGTCATCACTACAGCTGGTGTGAACGGTGAGACAACCACGACCTACCTCGTCAAGTACATCGACGGCGTGGAAGTATCGCGAGAAGTCAGCCGCGAAGAAGTCACGCTGCCGCCCATTACTGAAGTGACGTCCGTCGGCTCGCGCCAGCCAGCCCCGCCGGCTCCGGAACCTGCCCCTGCGCCTGCGCCTGCGCCCGCGCCCGCTCCTGCAGGCAACTGCAATTCGAACTACGCGGGCGTGTGTGTCCCAAATGACCCGGACGACGTCGACTGCGAAGGCGGTGGCGGAAACGGCCCCTCTTACGTCGATGGGCCCCTGCGGATTGTCGGCAATGATGTGTACAAGCTGGACCGGGACGGTGACGGGATCGCCTGCGATAAATGATCTGAGCGAAGCACCTCGCGTCGGCTGACGCAATGGCCCGGCAGCCTGTGCGGCAGCAGATGCACAGATGAACTCGCGATGACCGAGCTGTGGCCGCGAAGTGGTGGTGCTCGATGTGCGATTGCGTCGATTCAGCGAGAATAGGCACATGGGGATACCTGAGATGCAATCCGACCTGCGTTCGTTCGCACGCGAGCGCGACTGGGAACAGTTCCACTCGACGAAAAATCTCGTTATGGCACTCACTGGTGAGGTGGGGGAGCTGAACGCACTGCTTCAGTGGGTCGAAGCGGACAATATTCAGGACTGGATGACGGTCCCCGCCAACCGCGAAGCGGCGCGCGACGAACTCGCCGACGTGCTGGCATATCTCCTTCAGCTGGCCGACGGTCTCGGGATTGATGTAGAAGAGGCCTTCAACGCGAAGTTGGGGAAGAACGGGGCGAAGTACCCTGTTGAGAAGGCAAAAGGGGTCTCGACTAAGTACAACGACCTAGGTTGAGCTGGAGCTGCGACATCAACCCGTCCCAGGGCAATTCTCAAGCGTCGAGAAACACGCTGTCCCGGTGCCACTGCAAGAACTCAAGGTTCGGACGATCCACGGCCTTCGTGGGGATCGAAATCGGCGTCCCCGCGCGTGAGTAGAGCCAGTCGCCGTTTCCGAACTTCTCACGCAGTTGGGGGCTGACCATGAGGCTTCGGTCGACGTCGAACGAGATGTACCCGCGGTCATAGAGCGTGTGCATGTCGCTGCGAAGGAGAAGGCCGTTGTCCATTCGGTACTCACCGCCGGAAGAGAACGACTTGATGTGTGCAGCCTCGAGTACCGGCCGGACTTTCTCGCCGGTGAGCGCGCAGCGATGATTGTAGGCCTCTGAGACCATCGCGCGGAAGGCGCCTTGGCCCAGCCGAGGGGTGACCAGCTTCGCCTGGCCCCGGATGCGAGTCAGCACGAGCTGAGTGACTTCGTCATCTGTGTCGTCGGCCGTGGGATGAAAGTAGGTGAGGACTGCGCGCATCATCGGATGCTCGTTGGCCAGCGTGCCCAAATCGAAATACCTGCCGCCGCTGAGGACGAAATCTGACTCATCCACCTGAACGGGAAGTTCTTCGGTTTCCGAGAAGAACCGAACGTCGCGCAGGAGCAGGCTTTCAATCTCGGGATCGGCGGCGGCATCAAGGGGCACACCGGTGCGGGTCCCGTATTGCTCGCGGAGCTCCTTGTGGGAGCGTGCTCCGCATTCGAGCTGGAACCATTCCCACAGCTCTGACAGCAGCATTCGAGAGACGCCCGAGAAGACTCCGGCACCAACTACCGCGCGAATGCCTGTTGCGGAACCGGGCTCAGGCGTGCGCGCAAAAACGTACGGCTCGCCGGGCCCGATCGGGAGCGGGGCGTGCTGGGAGCTGACCGGCCGCCAGTGCGCGATCTCCGCATGGGCCACGGCCTGCTCGCGAAGTGTTTGCACCCACGAGTTGTCGGTTCGCGCAAGGTAGGCGCCGATGCCGGCAAGGTCTTCCGGCCATTGGGAAAGGCTGAGGGATACCTCAGGCGGGAGCTGGCCCTGTTCGATCGCGAGGGTAAATGGGGAGTCCATGACGGGCTTACCTGCTCCCTGCGTGAGAGCCGAGTAGCGGAAAGCATCCGCGAGATCGAAGGGAATCTTGGCGAGCTCGACGTTATGGATCTCATAGAGCGGCGTGAGGGTCAGTCGGTGCGGATACTTCACCTGACGCTCCTGGGCCTCGTCGGGCCAGTGGAACGTGTTTTGATGAGTCACCCGGGACTCGGCGCGAAACACCATGATGCGGGCGATCGAGCCCTGCACGTACTGCTCGGGCTGCTTGCGAGGGCTGTTGCCCATCGTTGAGTGGCTGTATCCGGTTGCGATCAGAACGAGGGTGCGTGGCTCCACGCCTGAGTACTCGGGCCTGTCCTTTCGGAAGCCCCACCGACGAGTCTTGATTGCGTGCTCAAGGTTCTGATGGCCCTGAACGGTGTTTGGCACATAGATTGCGAGAACAGGCAACGCAGCCCCCCAAGGACTCAAGCAGTTGAGTCACGGTATCAGCCGAGTGGCAGCGACGCTCGGGAGTTGACCTCGCCGACTCTCGCCAGGCCGCGCGTTAGCCGACAATTTCCACGACGGAATCCATGCCGCGGTCCGGGTGATAGGACCATGAGACTTCGATGTTGTCCCAGGCTTCCGTCTGTCGCCCGTCCATCGAAGTTGTCTGCTGCATGTGGGAGGCGACAGCGGACGGAACGCCCAGCTTGTCAAAGATGCACATCATCTCTCTGGTCGACAAGCCACCCGAGTAGTCTTCTTTGCCCTTGTGGTCGATCGTAAGCGACAGGTGATCGTCACTCACCACGGCGAACGCCGTGTCTGCTTGGCAGTCGTTAGCCGCTCTCGGCAGAATCTGCTTCGTCAATCTCTCGGCATCCTCCGCAGCTCCAACGGAGGCTGTTTCGGCCAAGGCATCGTCGTGTCGCTGGTTCTCGGCAGGGCCGGCTGAAATCCCGACGCCCATCAGCAAACCCAGGGCGATCCCAGCAACTCCCGTTATCGCTGGCAGCCAGTACTTGCGCGGTAGTCTGGCCGCGAGATTCTTAGCTGTCGAGCGTTGAATCTGCTCGTTCGCCTTCACTGGAAGCCCTTCAGATGGAGTTTCCTTAGCGTGCATTTCCTCGTTCGTCTGGTCAGACATGTTTCCCCCTGTAGAGCGTCAATCCGAGAGTATCTGCCAGCGCGGGGATTCTTGTTTGGCCCCCGGCCCGCTTTCGGGTGACAACGCGCCCGCGGGGCCGGGAGTCGAGTTACATGCGGCCCGCGCTGCGGTCAGCGACGGGTTAGACACGGGCCGCACTTCGCACGAACTGAGGCCCCCAGTCAGGGCGAGTTTTTCCCCCGGTTACGCGGCTACTCGACCACCGGCGCGAGCAACTCCAGCGCCTCCCGCTGCTCTTGCTATACGTATAGCAGCAAGATACGCTTGGTGTGTGATCAAGTCGTTTCGACACAAGGGACTTGCGCGTTTCTTCGCGTCGGGAAGCAAGGCGGGCATCCGACCGGATCACGCCGCAAAGCTGCAACGGCAGCTCGCCGTCCTCGACCACGCCGTGTCGATCGGTGACATTCCGCCTTCATGGCGACCGCATGAGCTGCGAGGGGAAGGCGAATCGGGGCGCAACGTCGAGGGGCACTACGCGATCTGGGTCTCGGGGAATTGGCGCCTCACCTTCGCGTTTGAGGGCACGGATGTCGTGCTCCTCGACTACGTGGACTACCACTGAACCAAATAGACGAACCAAATCGACCAGGAAGGACCGAACGAGAATGACCGGAATGCACAACCCTCCGCACCCGGGCCTGCTGCTTGAGGACTATCTCGGGGAGGTCAGCCTTGCCGAGGCCGCACGACGCCTCGGCGTCACCCGGGCGACGCTGTCTCGCATCCGCCATGGCCACTCTGCCGTAACCGCAGACATGGCGGTGCGCCTGAGCCTGCTTCTGGGAACGAGCGCGGAGCTCTGGCTGGGTATGCAGAGTGCGTATGACCTGTGGGATGAACGGCAGAAGCCACGGCCGGTGGTTCGTCCGCTCGCGGGTTAGGCGTAGCTGGTCGCGGTTATCCGGCGGCGGCCCTCGCTATGGCAAGCACGCGTGTGTGGCTCCGGAGGAGCGCGAAGCGCTGCAGGGCCAGCTAGACCCTGTGGCGCTCGAAGTACTCTGCGAGGGCAGCCCGCATCACTTCGCTCTGGGGCTTCTTCTGCACGGTGATGAACGTCACCAGTTGTTGGTCAAGTTGTTCCGTCAAACGGAATGACCGCTTGGGCGATTGATAGCCACGGGCTTTTTGTCCAGAAGCAAGGGTCGGTCGGCCGCGGAGGGCCTTCTCGACCCCTGCTGGGCCGCCGAGCGCGGCCTCGAGGGTCGCACGTCCCTTGGCGGCAGCATCATCCCCGGAGGTGAGGTGCGCATCGGGGCCAAACGACTCGATGCCCTCGGCCCAGTCGCTGCGTTCGTCACTCTTGGTCATTTCCCTCTCAACTCCTCAACCAGATTCAAGATCTTTCTCCGGGCTTCCATCACGTGGAAGACCGACACATCCGACGGAGGTGTGACCTCCACCATCACTTCGAGCATTCGGCTCCGGTCTCGCGACGGCCAATGTACAGATCGGGGCGACTGTGTCCTGGCATTCTCGGCTCGTCGAAGGACTCCACAAAGTCGACGGCATTCAGCATCGCGTGTAGGGCATCCTCTCGGGCGACGCCATGTTTGGCGGCCGATGTCGCCCAGATGAGTCCCGCTACTCAACTGTACGCTCCATGGACGTGTTTGTGTAGGACACAAATTAGTACGGTCGGACTATCGCATCCGTTCGGAGGGAAACATCCGGCTCGAGCAGGAGCGGATCGCCTGGGAATTCGCGCTTTCGCGGTTGCTCCTCGCCTGATTGCCGGAGCGCTCCCTCGCACGTGCCGGAGTCCAGGGAACATTCCACCTCCGGCTGCGTTGTGCCTGACATGAAAGCCATTGTGTACAGCCAGACCGGTGACCCGTCCGTGCTTGAACTCGTCGATCGGCCGGTGACCGAACCCGGAGCCGGCGAGGTGCGGGTGCGGATCGTGGTCAGCGGCGTAAACCCCACCGATTGGAAGTCCCGCCGAGGCGCAGCGCCGGGCGAGGCCCTGCCGTTCGAGGACGTCGTGCCAGGCCAGGACGGCGCCGGCATCGTGGAGGCGGTCGGCGCCGGCGTGCAGAACGTTGCGGTCGGCGACCGGGTCTGGCTGGCGCTCGCCGCTTACCAGCGCGCCCACAGCGGCACGGCCCAGGAATTCTCGGTGCTGCCCGCCGACCGCGTCTTCGCGCTGCCGGCGAATGCGAGCTTCGACCAGGGTGCGAGCCTCGGGGTGCCGGCGGTCACGGCGTACCGCGCCCTGACCGTGGCCGAGGACGGGCCGCGCCGGCTGCACCCGGGCGCCCTGGCCGGCAAGGTCGTGCTCGTGGCCGGCGGGGCCGGCGCGGTCGGGCACGCCGCGATCCAGCTCGCCCGGTGGGCGGGGGCATCCGTCATCACAACCGTGAGCGGACCGGCGAAGGCGGCGCTCGCCACGGCCGCCGGCGCGCAGCACGTGCTCACCTACACCGACTCGGACATCGTCGACCAGATCCGGCAGATCGCGCCGGAGGGGGTGGACCAGATCGTCGAGGTCGCCCCCGCCCAGAATTCGCAGCTCGATCTCGCCGTCATCCGCAATCGCGGGTCGATCGCGGTCTACGCCAACAACGGCGGCGACCAGATGACGCTCGACGTGCGCAAACACTTCAGCCTCAACGTGCGCTACCAGTTCCTGCTGCTCTACACGGTGGGCGCCGACGTGATTCGGGCGGCGGCCGAGGACATCAATGCCGCCCTCACCGATGGCGCCCTGACCGTGGGGGAGGAGGCAGGGCTGCCCCTGCACCGGGTGGACCTTGCGCACACGGCGGATGCCCATGCCCTGGTCGAGGGCGGTGCCGTCGGGAAGGTGCTGATCGACGTCTCGCTCTAGCCCGCGAAACCGCAGTTGTGCGCGTCATTCGGGCGTTTTAGCGCGCACAACTGCGGTTTCGCGGCTCGACCACCGGCTACTCCACAATCGGCGCGATCATCTCCAGCGCCTCCCGCATCCCCTCGATCCGCAGCTCGGGGTTTTCGAGGTCGTCGAAGTAGACGCCCTGCTCGGTGAGGGTGAGGCGGGTGCCGGCATCCGTCGGCGTCAGCACGATCGAGGTGAGCGACACCGACAGCCGTGCGCCGTCGACGCGCATCTCGTAGCTGTACACGATCCGCAGGTTCTCGACGATCTCGTGGTACGTGCCGTCGAACCGGGAGACCAGGCCTTCCGGCCCGAACCGGCCCTCGTTGACCTCGCGGCCGCCCTCCCGGAAGTCCAGGGCCGACTCGATCAAACGCCACGGCTCGGGGCCGTCGAACCACTTCGACTTCATCGCCGGGTCGGCGAAGGCCTGGAACACCTTGGCGACCGGGGCCTTGTACTCGCGCTCGAGTTCGAAGGTCGAATGCGTTAGCTTTCGTTCGGTCAGCGGGCGTTCGGATGGCATGGTCATTTTTCTCTCCTTGTCGTGTGTAGCGATGGTCGGTCAGTCCTCGTCGAGCAGCGCCCCGAGCCGGTCGAGCCGGCTCTCCCAGGTCGTGCGGCGCTCGGCGATCCAGTCCTCGGCGGTGCGCAGCGCGGCCGGGTCGATCCGGCAGGTGCGCACCCGGCCCTCCTTCTGCGTGCGCACGAGCCCGCTCTCCTCGAGCACCTTGAGGTGCTGCATCACGGCGGCCAGCGTCATCGCGAACGGCCGGGCGAGGTCAGAAACGGATGCCGGCCCCCGCGTCATCCGGTCCACCATCGCGCGCCGCGTGGGGTCGGCCAGCGCCTGGAACATGAGGTTGAGGTCGGGTGATTCTTTAAGCATGTCCTAAAGTAAAGCACTTGCTAAAGTGTTGCGCAAGACCCCCGTGCGATTCGGAGCACCCGTATCTCTGAGAGACTGGAGGTTTGCAATCGCCCGTACTCCGGGCATCCGAATGCCCGAATGCCGGGCATCCGAATAAAGGAATCCAGTGACGGATCAGTTCTTCCAGCTCGTAGCCATTACTTTGTATCTCGCCGCCATGCTCGCGATCGGCTGGTTTGCCTACAGGCAGACCAACGATCTCGACGACTACATGCTTGCCGGCCGCGGCCTGAAGCCCGGCGTCGCGGCGCTGAGCGCGGGCGCGTCAGACATGTCCGGCTGGCTCCTGCTGGGCCTCCCCGGCGCGATCTACGTGTCCGGCCTGGTGGAGGCGTGGATCGCCATCGGCCTGACCATCGGAGCCTGGCTGAACTGGAAGTTCGTGGCCCCGCGGCTGCGCTCTTACACGCACGTCGCCAACGACTCCATCACCATCCCGAGCTTCTTCGAGAACCGGCTCAAGGACACGACCCGACTGCTGCGCATTGTCTCGGGCCTGATCATCCTGGTGTTCTTCACCTTCTATGTGTCGTCCGGCATGGTTGCCGGCGGCGTGTTCTTCGAGAACTCGTTCGGCTCCACCTTCCTGACCGGCATGCTGATCGTCGCCGGAGTCACCCTGTTGTACACGCTGTTCGGCGGGTTCCTCGGCGCCACCCTCACCGACGTGGCCCAGGGCATCCTCATGCTCGTCGCGCTCGTCGTCGTCCCCGTGGTGGCCCTCAACGCCACCGGCGGCATCACCGCAACCCTCGACTCCATCCGCGAGGTGAACCCCGACCTGCTCTCCCTGACCGCCGGCGGATCCGTGCTGGGCGTCATCTCCGCCGCGGCCTGGGGCCTCGGCTACGTGGGCCAGCCGCACATCATCGTGCGCTTCATGGCCCTGCGCACCCCGCAGGACGCCAGGGCCGGACGCCGGATCGGCATCGGCTGGATGATCGCCACCGCCCTCGGCGCCGTGGCCACCGCGCTCATCGGCATCGCGTACTTCCAGCAGCACCCCGAGGTGACCCTGGATAACCCGGAAACGGTCTTCCTGCTGCTCTCGCAGATCCTGTTCCACCCGTTCGTCGCCGGCCTGGTGCTGGCCGCAGTGCTGGCCGCCATCATGAGCACCATCTCGTCGCAGCTGATCGTCTGCTCCTCGGCGCTGGTGGAAGACCTGTACAAGATCGTGGGCAAGAAGGATGCCTCGCCCAAGCAGATGATCATGCTCGGACGACTCGGTGTGCTGCTCGTCGCGATCGTCGCCGGTGTGATTGCGCTCAACCGCGATGCGACCATCCTGGAACTGGTCGGCTTCGCCTGGGCCGGTTTCGGCGCTGCCTTCGGACCCGTGGTGCTGCTCTCCCTGTACTGGAAGAAGCTCTCCACCTGGGGTGCGCTGGCCTCGATGGTCACCGGTGCCGTCGTCGTCTTCGTCTGGGGCAACTCCCCGTTGAGCGACACCATGTACGAGATCGTCCCCGGCTTCATCGCCAGCCTGCTGGTTGCCGTCGTCGTCTCCCTGCTCACGTACAAGCCGTCCACCGAGATCGACGCCGAATTCGACGCCGCCGTGGCGCAGGCCCGCCACGACTACAAGGTGCCGGAGACGGCCGCAGTCGAGGACAGCACGGCAACGCGCACCGTTTAGCACCACCTGGCACCACCCATGACAACGGCACCCGCCGCCGGCCCATCACGGTCGCGGATGGGTGCCGTCGTCATCTGCGCCACGGATGCGCGCACCGAATCGGGAATCCCGCCAATTCGGCCGCGCCACACGGAATGAATCCGTCGGAACGCGGGTTCCTCCTTCTATGCCCGAGGCTCCGGCCCGGCGGGAACGCCTGAACACTTCTTGACCGCACTCCTCGACGGGACCTCTTTTGTCTGAAACCGCCACCGCCGCAACGAGCGAAGCGACCGAAACGGCCGAAGCAACCGCCGCATCCGCCGCCGACCAGGCCCTGAACACCCGCAACCGCCTGGTCATCACCCTGCTGCTGATCTCGACCTTCGTCGTGATCCTCAACGAGACGATCATGGGCGTCGCCCTGCCGCGCCTGATGACCGACCTCGCCATCACGGCCAGCGCCGCGCAGTGGCTCACCTCGGCATTCATGCTCACGATGGCCGTCGTCATCCCGGTCACCGGATTCCTGCTGCAGCGCTTCCACACCCGGCCCGTGTTCATCGCGGCGATGTCGCTGTTCAGCACGGGCACGCTGATCGCGGCCCTCGCCCCGGGCTTCGAGGTGCTCCTGGCCGCCCGGGTCGTGCAGGCCACCGGCACGGCGATCATGTTCCCGCTGCTGCTGACCACGGTGATGACGCTCGTGCCGCCGGCGCACCTCGGCCGCATGATGGGCAACATCTCCATCGTCATCTCGGTCGCCCCGGCGATCGGGCCCACCATCTCCGGCGCCATCCTCAGCGTGCTCGACTGGCGCTGGATGTTCATCCTCGTGCTGCCCATCGCCCTGACCGCCCTGACCGTGGGCGGCACGCTGATGAAGAACGTGACCACCCCGCGCAAGACCCCGATCGACGTGTTCTCGGTGATCCTGTCGGCCTTCGGCTTTGGCGGGCTCGTCTACGGCCTGAGCAACCTCGGCGCGGCATCCGGCGGCATCGGTTCGGTCTCCGGCTGGCTGCCGCTGGCGGTCGGCGCGATCGCCCTGACCCTGTTCATCCTGCGCCAGCTCCGGCTGCAGCAGAGCGACCGCGCCCTGCTCGACCTGCGCACCTTCGGCTCGCGCACTTTCACGTTCGCGATCGTGATGATGGCGATCAGCATGATGGCCCTGTTCGGCACGATCATCCTGCTGCCGATCTACACCCAGACAGTGCTCGGCCTCAGCTCCCTGCAGGCCGGACTGCTCCTGCTGCCCGGCGGCCTCGTGATGGGCCTGCTCGCCCCGATCGTCGGGCGCCTCTACGACCGGTCGGGGCCGACACGGCTGCTGATCACCGGCTCCACCATCGTCAGTGCCGTGTTCTGGTCGATGACCATGCTCGGTGCGAACAGCTCGCCGTGGCTGGTGCTCGCCGCCCACGTCACCCTGAGCTTCGGCCTGGCCCTGCTCTTCACGCCCCTGTTCACCGCGGGGCTGGGTGCCGTGCGCCCCGAGCTGTACTCGCACGGCAGCGCCATGGTCGGCACCGTGCAGCAACTCTCGGGCGCGGTGGGCACGGCCCTGTTCGTGACCGTGATGGCATCCGTCGCCGCCACGAGCCTGGCCGGCGGGGCAACGGATGTCGCAGCCAGCGCCGCCGGAATCCACGCGGCGTTCCTCTGCGGAGCGGTGATCTCGCTGTTCGCAATCCCCGCGGCTTTCTTCATCCGGCGGCCGGCGCAGGACGAGCTGCCCGCAGGCGTTCCCGCGCTCCCGCACCAGGGCTAGCCCCGCGAGTTCCGCCCGCCTCAACCGCGTGCGGGTATAGGTTCGCACCATGGGCGACCAGTACCCGATCGACCGGGTGAGCACCGACGACCTGATGTCCCTGGCCACCGAGCGGGGATCCACGCCCATGCAGGTCGGCGCGGTTCTGATGCTGGACGCCCGCACCGGGCTCGACCTCGAGCAGGCCGCGCAGCAGCTGGCCAGGCGGATCGAAAACGTGCCGCGGCTGCGGCAACGGCTGGTGACCGTGCCCCCCGGATGCGGCCGCCCGGTCTGGGCCGACGATCCCGCCTTCGACCTGGCGCACCACCTGTCCTCGGTGCGGTGCCCGGCTCCCGGGGGAGAGCAGGCCGTGCTCGACCTCGCCGCGGCGCTGATCGCCGCCCCGCTTCCCCGGAGCCGGCCGCTCTGGTCCGCGACCCTGGTGACGGACACGGCTGACCATGAGGCGGCCCTCATCATCATCTTCCACCACGTGCTTGCCGACGGCATCGGCGGCCTCGCCGTGCTGGCGAGCCTGGTCGACGGGGCGCCGGCCGGCGCCGGCCGTCCCTTTCCCCGGCCCATGCCATCCGTGCGGAGGCTGGTCGCGGATGCCGCCGGCCGACGGCTGGGCTCGCTCCAGCGGCTGCCCGCGGTGCTGGCGCGCCTCGGCGGGGCCGTCACCGAGCTGCGCCCGGGCACCCAGGAGCGGCTGCCCCCCAACTCCCTCAACCGGCCGACGGGTGCGCGCCGGCGGTTCCTGAGCATCCGGGTGGAGCTCGACCGGGTTCGCGGCGCCGCCCACGCCCACGGCGCCACCGTCAACGACGTCGTACTCACGGCCATCGGCGGGGCGCTGCACCGGCTGCTCGAACGGCGCGGCGAACGGGTGGACCGGTTCGTGCTGTCGGTGCCGTTCTCGGAACGGCGCCAGACGAACGCCGGGGATCTGGGCAACCGGAGCGGGGTGATCCCGATCGGGGTGACCGGCGTGGGCGACCCGCTGGAACGGCTCACCATGGTCGAGGCGGCGACGCGGGCCGCCAAGCGGGCGCCGCCGGGTGCCTCGACGGCGCTGCTCGGCCCGTTCTTCCGCCTGCTGGCGCGGCTCGGCCTCTTCCAGCGGTTCGTCGACCGGCAGCGCCTGATCCACACCTTCGTCACGAACCTGCGCGGTCCGTCCGAACGCCTGGCGATCTTCGGCTGCCCGATCGCGGCCATCGTGCCGCTGAGCGTGGCCACCGGCAACGTCACGGTGTCCTTCGCGGTGCTGTCCTACGCCGGAACCCTCGCCATCACGCTCACCGCCGACCCGGATGCCTGCCCCGACCTGCCCGTGCTCGGCGACCTGCTCGCCGAGGAACTGCGAACCCTCGCCGGCTGATGGGGCGGCGGCGGCGCCCGCGCGCTCCGCTGAGGGGTCGCAAATCGACCTTCCCGAGCCCCCGGAAGGTCGATTTGCGACCCCTCAGGTGGGTCGGCGACAGCCAGGTGATGCGCCGCCCGGGGGCTTGTCCGCTGGGGGTATTCTGCTCAGCTCGGTCGGGAGGACCGCCCGCAGGCCCGCGGGCGCTGGCCGGGATCGGCGCCAAACGGCCTGACCGTTCGCCACGCGCGAAACCCGCGCCACAACGCGCCTGAACGACCTCTGCACAGGACTTTCGGAGGTTAAACAGATTGTTCGGTCAGAAACCGCTGGCACGGTAGTCGTTTCGCCTGCGCCGATCCCGAGCGTGCAGGCCCGATGCTCAGCGAGCCCCGACGCCACCATGCGCGGGCACGCAATCTGGAATACATTTATGCGCTCAGAAACACCCGAAACCACCCGCAGGCAGAGCAAGAAGACCCGCAAGGAACGATCACACCGCATCGCGATGTTCGGCGCCGCGTCCCTCGCGATCGTCGGCCTCGTCACCGGCGGCGCCTTCGCGGCCCAGTCGTCGGCCGCGACGCAGGAACGCGTCGCAGCGACCACGGCGCTGGCTGAAAGCACCGGCTTCGACCGCGCCCAGCTCGGCTCCTACGCCGGAGTCGCCAAGGCGCACACCGAGCAGGATGCCTCGGTCGCCCTGGCCGCCGCCAACAAGGTCATCGCAGCCAACAAGCACAAGGTGGATGCGTCCGACCTCACCCAGGTCGCCAGCTCGCTGGCCAGCTTCGAGACCATGCCTCTCGACAAGGTCGTCTCGCTGACGGCCGAGACGAAGGCCGAGACCGTGTCCGTGACCCTGGCTGCCGCCGAGGCCGACCGCGCCGCGGCTGCTGCCGCTGCCGCCAAGGTCGCTGCCGCCCAGGCCGCCGCCGCCGAGGTCGCAAAGTCGCTGGCGACATCCAACACGCCGGAAGGCGCGAAGGCGACCGCCCGGGCGATGGCACAGTCGAAGTACGGCTGGGGGAGCGGCGAGTTCTCCTGCCTCAGCCAGCTCTGGGAGAAGGAATCGGGCTGGAACTACCAGGCCTACAACCCCAGCGGTGCCACCGGCATCCCGCAGGCGCTGCCGGGCAGCAAGATGGCCACGGCCGGTTCCGACTGGGCGACCAACGCGACCACGCAGATCGCCTGGGGCCTCGAGTACATCAGCGCCTCGTCGTACGGCACTCCGTGCGCCGCCTGGTCGCACTCGGAGGCAAACAACTGGTACTAAACCCGCGTCCCGCGCGCGCTCTCGCGCGCTGAGGGGTCGCCGGAGCGTCCCTCTCGCTGGGGGGTGTCCGGTGCTAGTGCCGCATCCTTCCTCCGTGAGGGGTCGCAAATCGACCTTCCCGGGCCTCGGGAAGGTCGATTTGCGACCCCTCACGACAGCGCGCGCGTGGTTCAGGCCACGAACGACGCGAGCTCGGCGACCAGCGGCGTAGCCAGCGCGACGAAGACGGCGACATTCGCCAGCACGCTCACCCAGAACGCCCTGCGGAAGCTCGCCTTCTGGGTCTTATGGCGGAGCACCTGCTGGGCGACGACCGCGCCCGGCCAGCCGCCGGCGAAGCCAAGCAGCAGAAGCGTGCGTTCCGGCACGCGACGGCGGCCCGCGCCGGCAGCGGACTTATCGACCGCGTACACGATGAAGCACAGGATGCTCACGGCCAGGTAGAGCCCGGCAACCCAGTACGGGAGTGGCCAGGTCAGGCTGATCGCGATGAAGCCGATCAGGAACGCCAGGATCGCGAGGTAGGTGCCGGGGCCGGAGCTGCGTGCCCCGACACCCCGTCCCGAGGCGGTTCGCGACTGCCGGCCGGCGCGCGCGGGCGCGCGGGGCGTGGGCGCAGGCATCCGCTGGGTTACGCGTCCTGCGGGACGCGGATGATCAGGCTTCCGGGCTCGATCCAGGCCTTCAGGGCGATGGCCTTGCCGAAGCCGTCGCCGTCGAGTTCGATCTCCTCGGGGTGGTGCAGGCGCAGCACGAGCTCGGTGCCGGTGGCGTAGTTGAGCGCGTCGACCTCCCGGGTGCGGAGCTTGTGACCGTGCCGGATTCGGCTAAGCACCCCGTTCTCCCAGATCACCTTGCTCAGGATCTGAAGCCAGCCCCAGACGCCCTTCGGCTTGAGCACGACGATGTCGAAGAGGCCGTCGTCGAGCGAGGCGTCCGGCAGCAGCTCGATCTTCGCCGGCAGCGAGCCGCAATTGCCGATCATGATCGTGTGCGCGCGCAGGGACTGCTCGGGCTTCTTGTTCAGGCGGTACCGGAAATGCAGCTCCCGGCTGTCCTTGCCGACCGCGAGCAGCGCCTTGACGTAGGCCAGCCAGCCGGCCTTCTTCTTGAGGTCGTCGTCGGTGTTGGCGAGCATCTTGGCGTCGAGGCCGAGACCGGCCATCACGAGGTAGGTGTGCCGGTCGACCGACTTGTCCTCGCGCTCGATGTCGATCAGCACGACGTCGATGGTGCGGTCCCGGCCGGTGAACGCCGAGCGCACGGAGAGCTCGAGGTCGTCGAGCACCAGCTTGAGGTTGCGGGCGAGCAGGTTGCCGGTGCCCGACGGCAGCAGGGCGAGCGCGCAGTCCGTGCCGTGCACGACCTCGCCGACGGCGCGCACCGTTCCGTCGCCGCCCGCCACGAGAATGACGGATGCCCCGGCGTCGATGGCCTCCCTGGCCTGCCCCTGTCCGGGGTCGTCCTCCGACGTCTCGAGCCAGAGTGTCTCGGGCCAGCCGGCTGCGGTCTGCTCGGCGCCGACGAGCCGCTTGAGCCTGTCGAGGTCGACCTTGATCGGGTTGTAGACGACGGCGGCGAGGTCCTTGCGCGGAGCGGAGTCTGCCGGGGTCGCGGCCGCGGGCTTTTCGGTGATCGTCATGGGGCCGTCCGTCCGGGTCTGGGTGAGGGAATTCTATCGAACTCACTACTGAGACGGATGTCGCACGCCGTTCGTCACGCCCTGCGCTCGATCCCGGCCCCGGTGGTCGATCCCGGCCCCGGGGGTCGAGCTTGTCGAGACCCCCACCGTCGAGATCCGGATGTCCGCCGAGAGTCGCCGAATGTCCCGAGAGTCGCCGATGCAACGGCGACTCTCGGTAGGAACGGCGACTCTCGGCGGGGACACCGGTCTCGACAGGCTCGACCACCGGTCGCTCGCACCGCGCGGGCCTTCGATCACCGCGGGGCCGTCACGGGCGCCGATCACGGAGCGTCGATCACCCCGCGCCGAAGAACTCCACCAGCACCGGGGCGAGCACGGCGGGGTCTGCGGCGTGATCCTGGCCCTCGACGGTGACGTGCCGGGCGCCCGGGATCGCCTCCGCGATCACGGACGTCGCGATCCCCGCCCACGCCGGACTGTTCCCGCCGTGCAGGAGCAGGGTGGGCGCGGCGATCCGATGGAAGCGTTCGGTCGGAACCGAACCGCTGCCGACCAGGGCGAGGTCGTACGGCAACGTGTGGGCAATGGCCAGCATGCCCGGCCAAAAGGCCAGCTGCGTCATGCCCTCGACTACGGCGGCGTCGGCGCCCGTTCCCCGCATGAACAGCACGGCGGCGCGATCGCGATCGCCGGCATCCAGAGCGGCCTGAACGCTGTGGCCCCAGCCGTCGAGGGTGGGACTTCCGGGCTCCGCGGCGGTGTACGGCGGCTCGTAGGCCGCGAGCTTCGTGATCGGCAGGCCGGCCGCCGCCGCCTCGAGGGCGAGCACGGCTCCGGAGGAGTGACCATAGACAAACGCCGAGCCGCCGGCCGCCTCGATGAGCGCGGCGAGATCCTCGACCTCGCGCTCGACGGCATACGGCTGGATGTCGGTGCTGTCGCCCCGGCCGCGCCGGTCGTAGGCGTAGACGCGGTAGTTGGCGGCGAGCAGGGAGGCGATCGCGCCGGCCGACTGTCGCGTGCTGAAGGCGCCGCCCACGAGGATCAGGGCAGGACCCGTGCCCCTCGTCTCGTAGGCGATGGTGCTTCCGTCGGCTGATCGCACGGTCTCGGTCATCTGCGGCTCCCTCATCGTCGGCATCGCCGGCATCGTCGGCGCGAAACGGTACGCGCGTCACTCTCGGCGCAAAACTGTACGCGCGTCACTCTCGGCGCAAAACTGTACGCGTCACTGTCGGCGCGCAGCTACAGGCCACCCTGACCCCGACGACATCGGAACGCAAGAACCTCCTCCGCGTGAGGGGTCGCATATCGACCTTCGTTGGCCGATTGAAGGTCGATTTGCGACCCCTCACAGCCTGAACTCGATCGCCGGGCGCATCACCTAGGCGTCGGGTGCACCGGCCCGGTGCAGTGCTTCCTCGAGCAGTTCCAGGTCGATTCGGGCGTGCTCGAGTGCGATCTCGCTCGCGTCAGAGGCCCGCTGGTCACAGATGGCATTCACGAGCCTGTCGTGGTCGGCCAGGGCGCGCAGTTCCATGGCCCGCATTCCCGTCGTCGACCCCCACAGGTGAGCAGGAGCCGCGATGCTGACCTGGGATTCAAGCTCGAACAGCACGGACTGAAGCGTTTCGTTGTGCGCTGCCGCGCAGATGGCGAGATGCAGCAGCTCGTCCGCGCGCTGCGACTGGGGTCCCGAATCGGCCGAGCGGAAGGCTTCGAGGCGCTCGCGCAACAGGGTGGTGTCTTCCTCGGTGCGCTTCTCCGCGGCGGCCCCCGCGATCGCACCCTGCAGGCGACTGACCGCGTCGCAGGTGTCGCGGATGCTCTCCCAGCGAACAGACAGCGTGCGGCGCACAGAGGCGTTGGACGTCGAGGTCCACTGCTCGCGCACGAACGAGCCGCCGCCGCGACCTCGCTGGGTTTCCAGCAGGCCCTGTTCCACCAGCCGCGCGATCGCCGACCGAACCGTCATGCGGCCCACTCCGAGGGATGCCGCCAGCTCGCGTTCGGCAGGCAGCTTTGACCCGGGAAGGTACTCGCCGATGGCGATCGCGGTAATCAGGCGATCCGTGATCTCATCCGCGCGTGACACGGGTGCCAGCAGCGTGCCCAGGGTGCCCGCGGAGTCCACGGACGGAGCGCCAACCGGCTCCAGCCGCGAGCGAACACTGCCGGTCATCGGCATCCTTCCCTCTGCGGTTGGCCTCGCAGACAGGTGCTGCGGGTGCTACGTCATATTAAGCCCGAAAGATTGGTCTTGTCACGAGACCATTCTTGCGTCATGCTTATTGTCACGGTTCGCCGGCCCAATTTCGCGAGCAATCACACCAGCAATCACACAAGGGAGTGCAGTGCCCACAGTAACCACGAGGACCATTCCCTTCCGGTCCTGGCAGACGTGGGTTCGCATCACCGAGCCGGATGAAGCCCGAGCTGGTGCGCTTCCCCTGATCGTGCTCCACGGCGGTCCGGGCATGGCCCACAACTACGTGCGCAACCTCGGCGAACTCGCCGACACCGGACGTACCGTGATCCATTACGACCAGCTCGGCTGCGGCAACAGCACCCATCTGCCTGACGCTCCGGACGAGTTCTGGAATCCCCAGCTCTTCGTGGACGAGTTCACCAACCTGGTTGCAGAGCTGGGCCTGTCCGACTACCACCTGCTCGGCCAGTCCTGGGGCGGAATGCTGGGCGCCGAGATCGCCACGCGCCGCCCCGCCGGCCTCCGCAGCCTAGCCATCTGCAATTCGCCCGCATCCATGGCGTTGTGGGCCGAGGGCGCCGCCGAGCTCCGGGCCGAATTGCCTGACGACGTGCAGGAGACCCTGACCCGGCACGAACTCACCGGCGCGATCACGCATCCGGACTACCTGCGGGCCGCCGACGTCTTCTATGAGCGCCATGTCTGCCGCACTGTGCCGACCCCGGACGACTTCCAGGAGAGCGTCGCCCAGATGGAGGCGGAACCTACCGTCTACCACACGATGAACGGGCCGAACGAGTTCCATGTCGTCGGCACTCTGCGCTCCTGGAGCGTCATCGACCGGCTCGACCTGATCGAGGCGCCGACGCTCGTGGCGGCCGGCGAATTCGACGAAGCAACTGCCGGCACCTGGCAGCCCTTCGTCGACCACATTCCCACAGTGACCAGTCACGTCTTCCCCGACGCGAGCCACTGTGTGCACCTGGAACACCCCCAGGCGTTTCGGGCCGTCATTGGCGACTTCCTTGCTCGCCATGATTCCTGAACCGCGCCATCACCCACACCACTAACGAAAGAACACACCGATGACCGCATCACCGAGTTCGCCGGAGCTCAACGCGCAGCAGCAGCTTGAGTCCTTCGGCTACAAGCAGGAACTGAAGCGTTCCGTCTCCACCACGGATCTGCTCATCTACGGGCTGATCTTCATGGTCCCCATTGCCCCGTGGGCCATCTTCGGCACCGTGTACAACGCTGCCGAGGGCATGGTTCCACTGGTCTACCTGATCGGCCTCATCGCCATGATCTTCACGGCCCTCGCCTACGCGCAGATGGCGAAGTCGATTCCCCTGGCCGGCTCCGTCTTCTCCTACGTCGGCCGAGGCATCCACCCCACGGCCGGATTCTTCGCCGGCTGGGCCATCCTGCTCGACTACCTCCTCGTGCCGACCCTGCTCTACGTGTTCGCAGCAGAGTCGATGATCGGCATCTTCCCCGAGTCCCCGCGGTGGATGTGGGCGCTCATCTTCGTGGCGATCAACACCGCGATCAACCTGCTGGGAATCACGTCGATCAAGCTGATGAACCGGGTCTTCCTCGCCATCGAGCTGGTCTTCGTCGTCATCTTCGTGATCATCGCGGTCAACGCGCTGGCCAGCGGCTCGGTGCCCGGTGCGGAGTTCACGATCACCCCGCTCTGGGACGCAAGCAAGGTATCCGGGCCGCTGATCGCGGCAGCGCTCTCCATCGCCGTGCTGAGCTTCCTCGGCTTCGACGGCATTTCCACCATGGCCGAAGAGTCCACCGGCGGCCGCAACTCCGCCGGCAAGGCAATGATCATCGCCCTGTTCATCGTGGCCTTCTTCTTCATCCTGCAGACCTGGCTCGCCAGCGCGCTTTCCGCTGGACGCGGCACATTCAGCGACAGTGAGGTGGGCAATGCCTTCTTCACCGTCGTCGAAGCCGCATCCAACAGCGGTTGGGCGACCACGTTCTTCGTGGTCAACGTCCTGGCGATCGGAATCGCAAACGCCATGGCAGCGCAGGCCGCCACATCCCGGCTGCTCTTCTCGATGAGCCGGGACCGTCAGTTGCCGAAGTTCCTGAGCAAGATCAGCACCCGCCAGGTGCCGAAGAATGCGATCCTCCTGGTGTCGGCGCTCTCCGCCGTGCTCGTGCTCTTCTTCGTCGGCCAGATCGACCTGATTGCGGCCCTGGTCAACTTCGGCGCGCTCTTCGGGTTCATGCTCCTGCACCTGTCGGTCATCGTGTTCTACATCGTGCGCAAGAAGTCGACGAATTACCTGCTGCACCTCATCGTGCCGGTCGTCGGGTTCCTCATCATCGGCTACGTCCTTCTCAACGCCAGCGACCTGGCCAAGATCGGCGGTCTGGTCTGGCTCGTGCTCGGCGTTGGAGTCTTCCTCTACTACCGCGTCACCGGTCGAAAGACCGCACTGTCCGGCGAGGACCTCGAGCAGCCGCTCGCGGTTCCGGCGACCGGAGAGCGGGCCGGCCTCTAGACCATGGACCACTTCCTGGACAAAAGCCACGGCCAGCCCGGCTTCTCGGCCGATAGCGCCCCGGCCCTCCGCATTGTTCCCGGTACGGGAGAGCGGATCGGATTCGAAACCAGCGACGAGGTGTACGCGCAACTGCACGAGCACCACGAAATGGGCAAGCTGACGGCGCAGATCAACCCGGTCACCGGTCCGGTCTACGTCGAAGGCGCCGAACCGGGCGATGCGCTCGCCGTCACCATCCACGAGATCCGGCTGAAGGACTGCGGCTGGTCGGTGAGCCTCCCCGGCTCCGGCGCCTTGCAGAACGTCATGGGCGAGGAAATGTTCACCCGGCGGGTGCCCATCGACGCGGCCGGCGTGCATGTCACGGATCGCCACGTGTTCCAACCGCTCCCGATGATCGGGTGCATTGGCACGGCACCAGCCGTGGGAACGAATTCGACGATCATGCCGTCCTACCCGCAGGGCGGAAACATGGACGTCACGGATTGCCGCCCGGGCTCGACGGTGTACCTTCCGGTCATGATCGACGGTGCCTACCTGTCGATCGGCGACATCCACGCGATCATGGCGGAGGGCGAGTCATCCTTCATCGCGATCGAGGCGGAAGGCATTGCCGTGGTCAGCATCGATCTGGTCAAGGGCATGACCCTGCGGGCTCCACGCGTCGAGACGGCGGAGGAGTGGATCTTCGTCGGCCTGGGAGATCCCGTGCAGGAGAGCATCACCCGCGGCTACGAGGACATGTTCCACTTCCTGGTCGACGACCACGGGTGGGACGAAGGGGATGCCTTCGCCGTGATGAGCGCCGTCGGGCACTCACGCCTCGGTGGGCCCACCGGCTCCACGGCGCCCGACCCGCTGCATCCGTTTACGGCCGTCGGTGCGGTCACGGTGCACCGCCTTCCGAAGAGCGTGCTCTGAGGCGGCGCGAGTAGGCAGCGCGAGTAGGCGGCCGAGCCTGTCGAGATCCCGGTCTCGACAGGCTCGCCACCGGTCTGGGTCGACCGCCCCACCGTGTGAGGGGTCGCATATCGACCTTCGTTGAGCGATTGAAGGTCGATTTGCGACCCCTCACAGCCAGGGGCGGCCGATCGCCGGAGGGGCTTGGCAGGCGACCACCGCCTGCCTAGGCTGGCAACGATTCGCACCATCAGCCCAGCGCACGCAACCTCGTTTCGCACCATCAGCCCAGCGCACGCAGGCTCGTTTCGCACCACCAGCTCAGAGCACGCAACCTCGTTTCGGGAGGTCAGTCATGGACAACATCGTGATCGAGAAACCGCCGGTCGCCGTCTGGCCCGCCGCGAAATCGCTCGCCACCTGCGCCGTCACGACCGCAGTGCTGCTCGCGCAACGCCGCATCCACCTGCCCCGGGCGATGGCCGGCCGACGGATCCGCTTCGCCGACGGGACCACGGCATCCGTCTACCGCGAAACCGTGGTCGACCGTGGCCCGATGGGTGACCCCGCCGTGCTCGTGGTCTGCTTCCGGCTCGTGCTCGTGCGCGGCAGGGGGCACGCCCTCTTCCGGCTGGAGAGCATCCTCAACACCCCGCTGTTCGTCGGGTTCCCGGGGTACGTGTCGAAACTGTGGATGACGCACGACTCCCGCGGCACCTACCGCGGCATCTACGAATGGGACGGCCCGGCGCTCGCCGAGAATTACGCGCGCACCCTCTGGCGGGTGCTGGCGCTCGTCTGCGTGCGCGGCTCGATCCACTATCGGGTGCTGCCTGGGATCCGACGCGACGACTTCCTGCGCAACCCGGATGCCGTGGCCGAGGCCGTGGGAGCAGCCGGCGACCGAGCCTGGTGGCTGCCTGCCCAGCCCGTGCTGAGCGAGGCCGTGCCGGCCGTGCCGGGGCCGGCCGTGCCGCGTCAGAACCCGCCGGGGCCGACAGCAGCGCGTCAGAACCCGCACGGACCGGCAGCGCCGCAACAGACCACCCCGGGGCCGGCGCGCACGTGACCACCCCGCCCGTCGACGTCCTGGTGGTCGGGGCCGGCACGACCGGCCTCGCCCTGGCCCTGCAGGCGCACGACCACGGAGCGCACGTGCGTATCGTGGACCGCCGGCTCGACCTGTTCCGCCCGTCGCGGGCGATGATCATGCACCCGCGTACGCTCGAGGTGCTCCGGCCGCTGGGGGTGACGGATGCCCTCCTCGCGAGAGGGGACACGGCCGCCGCCGTCCGCCTGCACGTGGGCTCCCGGGTGGTGCCGGTCGGGATCGAGCGGCTCGACCTTCCCCGCACCGCCTTCCCGCACCTGCTGCTGATCCGCCAGGCCGACGTGGAGGCGGTGCTGTTCGAGGCGCTCGCCGCACGCGGGGTCACGGTCGAGCGCGGGGCCGAGCTGGTGGGCATCCGCCCGGGCAAGAGCCACCGGGCGATCCTCCGGCACAACGATCACGACGAGGAACTCGAGGAAGTTCCGTATCGGTACCTCGCCGGTTGCGATGGTGCGGCGAGCGTCGTGCGGGACCGGATCGGCGCCTGGCACGGCGGCGACTACGCCGAGGAAGTCGTGCTCGCCGACCTGGAGCTGAGCGGCACCGGCGTCGGCGCCGGCACCGCCAGCGCCGACGCCCAAGCCGACGACCGCTCCCGCGCCCACGCCACCGACCGCGCCG
>NZ_SOHC01000083.1:0-44471 GCF_004403955.1 Cryobacterium sp. TMT1-2-1 | reverse complement strand
AGGCGCGGCCGTCGCCGTGGCGTTCGCCGTCGCGACGGACGCCGCCGGCCAGGCGGACGCGCCGGCCGTGACCGGCGCGTCGGCCTCGGCCCACGCCATCCGCCCGGCGTAGATCTCGTTGAAGCGCGCGGTCAGCCGCTCGGCGAGGCGCCGGGAGTTCGCGAAGACGATCGAAGACGTGTGCGCGAGCACCTGGTCGACGATGGCCTCCTCGACGTGCGGCCAGATCGAGCCGGACTGGAGCACGGATGCCGCCGATCCCTCACGTGGCTGTCCCCCGCCCGGCGTTCCCTCCCGCGGCGGGGCGGCGCCGAGCCGGCTCATGTCCTCGACCGGGACCACCACCCGCAGGTCGAACCGTTTGCCCGAGGCCGGCGCGACGATCTCGACCGGCGCCGCCCCACCGAGGAACCGGGCCACCTCGGCGGCCGGCCGCACCGTGGCGGAGAGCCCGATGCGTTGCGCCGGTTTCGCCAGCAGAGCGTCGAGCCGCTCGAGCGACAGGGCGAGGTGCGCCCCGCGTTTGCTCGCGGCCACCGCATGCACCTCGTCGACGATGACCGTGTCGACGCCGCGCAGGGAGTCGCGGGCCGCGGAGGTGAGCATGAGGAAGAGCGACTCGGGCGTGGTGATGAGGATGTCCGGCGGCGTCTTGACCAGCGCCCGCCGCTCGGCGGCGGGGGTGTCTCCCGAACGCACGCCCACGCTCACCCGCGGCGGTTCGGAGCCGAGCCGTGCGGCGGCCCGGGTTATCCCGACGAGCGGTGCGCGAAGGTTGCGCTCGACGTCGACGCCGAGGGCCTTGAGCGGGGAGATGTAGAGCACCCGGGTGCCCGGCGCCGCGCCCCCGGCGGCCGGCGGGGCGGCCGCGAGGCGGTCAATCGCCCAGAGGAACGCGGCGAGGGTCTTGCCCGACCCGGTCGGCGCGACGACCAGCGCGTGCGAGCCGCGGGAAATCGCATCCCAGGCCCCGAGCTGTGCGGCCGTGGGCGCGGCGAACGCTTCCCGGAACCACGCCCGGGTGGCCGGCGAGAAGCGTCCGAGCACCTCGTTCATCTGCTCATCTTTGCCGATCCCACCGACAACTCCTAGCTCGAGGCGACCAGTTGCACGCGGAGCGAGTCGACGGACGTCGCGATGACGTCGTCCGCGGCCCAGCGCGCTGCCAGCCGGGCGAGGGTGGCGTCGAGTTCGGCCTGGGTCAGGCCGTCGACCAGTTCCAGCCGCACGACCAGTTCCGGCCCGTCGAGGCGGGCGTCGGGGTCCCCGGCGCCGAGCGCGACGGAGAGCACGGACAGCTCGGTCGCGATGGAGGCGGCGAAGGCATCCGCCACCGGCCGGCTCGCGTAGCTGGGCAGCCACGGCTGCGACTGGGCGATCGCCCAGAGCGCCGGGCGCCGGATCACGAATTCGGTGGCCGAGGTCGGGTCGAGCACGACCAGGTCGGTGTTCTCCTGGGCGGCGGCGAGGGCCACCCGGTTCGCGTCGGAGGGCACCGGCCGGGCCTCGGCATTCCACGCGGCCATCGCGGCAGCCGAGGTGAAGACGGGCAGCACGTTCCGGCCGTCCGGGCCGGCCACGGTGATGATCGAGAGCTCCTGGCTCTTGTCGATCGTGAGCCCACCGGCGGTGGTGCCGGACTCCCCCAGCTCCGTCACGAGCGGCACGAGCAGGCGGGAGTCCCGGATGGCGTCGATCACGCTCTCCTCGCCGGTCTCGCGGGCGCGGAACCGGCGGAGCGCCTCGAGCAGGTGCTCCGGCGCCGATCCGTCGTCTTCGGCGCTCGTATTCGCCCGGAACTCTCGCCCGGCCCAGGGCTGCCCGGCCGAGTCGGCCGGACCGTCGGGCCGGCCGGTGGATCCGAGGTTAGTCGCCCGCGACATCCAGTGCCTCACCCAGGGTGAAGGCGCCCGCGTAGAGGGCCTTGCCCACGATCGCGCCCTCGAGGCCGAGCGGAACGAGTTCGCGGAGGGCGGCGATGTCGGCGAGGCTCGAGATGCCGCCGGAGGCGATCACCGGGCGGTCGGTGCGCTCCAGGACCTGGCGGAGCAGTTCGATGTTGGGGCCCTGCAGGGTGCCGTCCTTGGTGACGTCGGTGACGACGTACCGGGTGCAGCCGGCCTCTTCGAGGCGTTCGAGAACCTCCCAGAGGTCGCCGCCCTCCTTCGTCCAGCCGCGCGCGGCCAGCGTCGTGCCGCGCACGTCCAGGCCGACCGCGATGGCGTCGCCGTGCTGCGCGATGACCGAGGCGGCCCACTCCGGGTTTTCCAGCGCCGCGGTACCCAGGTTGATCCGGCGCACCCCGGCGCCGAGGGCCGCCTCGAGCGAGGCGTCGTCGCGGATGCCGCCGGACAGCTCGACGTTGACGCCATCCAGGTGGCCGATGACCTTCCGGATCACGTCGGTGTTGTTGCCGCGGCCGAAGGCGGCGTCGAGGTCGACGAGGTGGATCCATTCCGCGCCCTGAGCCGCCCAGTCGGCGGCGGCATCCACGGGGTCGCCGTAGTTGGTTTCCGTGCCGGCCTCCCCCTGGGTGAGTCGGACGGCCTTGCCGTCGGCCACATCGACGGCCGGAAGGAGGATGAGGCGCGGGGTGCTGACGAGTTCGCTCATGGTGTGCGGTGTCCTTGCTCGGGGTGGCCGCCGGTTTCGGCGGCGCGGATGAACTGTGGGGGGCTAGTCGCGGAGCGAGCCGAGCCAGTTCGACAGCAGGCGGATGCCCGCTTCGCCGGACTTCTCCGGGTGGAACTGGGTCGCCGACAGCGGTCCGTTCTCGACCGCGGCGAGGAAGGGTCCTCCGTGATCGGCCCAGGTCAGGCGGGGCCGCGGGAAGGGCGGCATGACGTCGAGCGTCCACTCCTGCGCTGCGTAGGAATGAACGAAGTAGAAGCGTTCCTCTTCGAGGCCGCGAAACAGTACGGAGTCGGTGTCGGGTGTGATGGTGTTCCAGCCCATGTGCGGCAGCACGGGGGCCTTCAGCTGCGTGACGGTACCCGGCCACTCGCCGAGACCCTCGGTGTCGACGCCGCGTTCGACGCCGTGCTCGAACATGACCTGCATGCCCACGCAGATCCCCAGCACCGGTCGGCCGCCGGCGAGCCGGTGGTCGATGATGTCGTCGCCGCGCACGGCCTTGAGTGCGGCCATCACCGCGCTGAACGCGCCCACGCCGGGCACGACGAGGCCGTCGGCCTCGAGCGCCTGTCGGCGGTCAGCGGTCAGCGTCACCTCCGCCCCGGCCAGCTCGAGCGCCTTCACAGCGGAGTGCACGTTGCCCGTGCCGTAGTCGAACACGACGACGGAGGTCACAGGGCGCCCTTGGTCGACGGGATGCCCGAGACGAGCGGGTCCATCGCCTTGGCCTGGCGGAACGCGCGGGCGAACGCCTTGAATTCCGCTTCGGCGATGTGGTGCGGGTCGCGCCCGCCCAGGACGGTGACGTGCACGGTCAGGGCGGCGTGGAAGCTGATGGCCTCGAAGACGTGCCGCACCATCGACCCGGTGAAGTGCCCGCCGATGAGGTGGAACTCGAAGCCTGCGGGCTCGCCCGTGTGCACGAGGTACGGCCGCCCGGAGATGTCCACGACCGCCTGCACGAGGGCCTCGTCCAGCGGCACGAGGGCGTCACCGTACCGGGAGATGCCGGACTTGTCGCCGAGAGCCTGCTTGATCGCCTGGCCGAGCACGATTCCGATGTCCTCGACGGTGTGGTGCACGTCGATTTCGATGTCGCCGCGCGCACGCACGGTGAGGTCGGTCAGGGAGTGCTTCGCGAACGCCGTCAGCAGGTGGTCGAAGAAGGGCACCGAGGTCTGGATGTCGCCGACCCCGGTCCCGTCGAGGTTGAGGGAGAGTTCGATGCTCGATTCGCTCGTCTCCCGGTGAAGCTGAGCGACGCGGGGCGAGGACGGAGTGGATGAGCTCATACGCCTAGTTTATTCGGCGGCGGGACCGCGGCGTGCCAGAGCGTCAAGGAATGACGTCGTCTCGGCTTCGGTGCCGGCGGTCACGCGAAGGTGGCCGGGGATGCCGACATCCCGGATGAGGATGCCCTCGGCCAGCAGCGCGTCGAAGGTCGCCCGCGGGTCGGCCACTCCCCCGAACAACACGAAGTTGCTGCCGCTGCGGTACGGAGTGAAGCCGAGCCTGGTCAGCTCGGTGACGAGCCGGTCGCGCTGGTCGCGGATGTCCTCCACCATCGCCAGCATCTCGGGGGTGTGCGCCAGGGCGGCGCACGCGGCCGCCTGCGTCAGCGCGGACAGGTGGTACGGGAGGCGCACCAGTCGCAGCGCATCCGTGACGGCCGGATCGGCGGCGAGGTAGCCGACCCGAGCGCCGGCGAAGGCGAAGGCCTTGCTCATCGTGCGGGAGACGAGCAGCCGCTCGCGCCCGGCGAGAAGGGTGAGGGCGCTCGGCGCGCCGACGGGCGCGAACTCCGCGTAGGCCTCGTCGACGACGACGATGCCGTCGGTCGCGTCATACACGGCCGCGATCGTGTCGAGGGAGAGGGGCGTGCCGGTCGGGTTGTTGGGCGAGCAGAGGAACACGAGGTCGGGGGTGGTCTCCCGTACCCACCGGACGGCGGTGGCCGGCGTGAGTTCGTAATCCGGGTCGCGGTCGCCGGCGATCCAGCGCGTGCCGGTTCCGGACGCGAGGATGGAGTACATCGAGTACGTGGGCGCGAAGCCGAGGACCGAACGGCCGGGGCCGCCGAAGGCTTGAAGCACCTGCTGCAGGACCTCGTTGGAGCCGTTGGCCGCCCAGATGTTTTCCCGGGTGAGCCCGTGTCCGAGGTAGCCGGCCAGGCTCTCGCGCAGCTCGGTGAACTCGCGATCGGGGTACCGGTTCACCGTGGACACGGCCCTGGCCAATGCCGCCACGATGTCGCGGGCGACCGGCTCCGGGATGGGGTGCGTGTTCTCGTTGACGTTGAGCGCCACGGGCACGTGCAGCTGGGGCGCACCGTACGGGGTGAGGCCGCGCAGGTCGTCGCGGAGGGGGAGATCACTGAGGTTCGTCACCTGCTCGATCTTAGCCGCGGCCCGCGGACGGACGCCGTGGCTACAGGCCGGCCGGCAGGGCCAGGCGCTGCCCGGACTGCACGCTCTCGGAGGTGAGCTGGTTGAGGCTGACGATCTCCGCGATCAGGTCGCGAGGATCGCTGGTCGGTGCGAGGGACTCGGCCAGCTGCCAGAGGGACTGGCCCGGGTTGATGGTGACGTAGTCGAATTCAACGCTCCCCACGCCGGCCGTGTCGGCTCCCGTGGAATCGCTCGCGCCCTCGGCGGACGCCATGCCGCCGTTGAGGGCGACGACGAGCGCGACGGCGACGAGGGGCAGCGCTGCGAGCGTGGTGAACACGACGCGGCCGCGGCGGGTGAGGCGCAGATGGGTGGACGTGCTGACTGCTGCGTTCATGTCGAACCTCCTGGTTGATAACGCATCCGGCCCTCGGCCGGGAGGACCGGATGCGAACCTATGTTCCGAATGTATCTTCGAATGTTCGAACAATCAAGCACATTTACGGTTGTAACCCGAATGAGACCCGCGACACACTCGAATACATCTTTGTTATCGGGGGTTATGCCGGATACAGTTTCGAGTGTCAGATTGTTCGTTTTGAACTCAACCAGACACCACCGACATTCCTCCGCGAGGGTCATCCCCCCGTCTGCGGACCGGCACGAGGAGCACGAACGTGAGCAAGGACACCGGTTCCCGCGAGAAGGGCGGCACCCGTCGGCGCAAGAGCCTGAGCGAAAAGCAACTCGCCATCCTGGATGTCATCCAGCGCTCGGTCAGCCAGCGCGGCTATCCGCCGAGCATGCGCGAGATCGGCGACGCGGTGGGCCTCTCATCCCTCTCGAGCGTCACGCACCAGCTCAACCAGCTCGAGCTGAGCGGATACCTGCGCCGCGACCCGAACCGTCCCCGCGCCATCGAGGTGCTGATCGAGCTCCCGCAGTCACCCGACGATGTGGCGGCCGGCTCCACGGAGAACTTCCAGTCCGGCCTGCAGGTCGGCGACGCCGTCATGGTGCCGCTGGTCGGCCGCATCGCCGCCGGCGTGCCGATCATGGCCGACCAGATGATCGATGAGATCTTTCCGCTCCCCCGCCAGCTCGTGGGCAAGGGCGAGCTGTTCATGCTCAAGGTGATCGGCGAATCGATGATCGACGCCGCGATCTGCGACGGCGACTGGGTCGTCGTACGCCAGCAGAAGAACGCGGAGAACGGCGAAATCGTCGCGGCGATGCTCGACGGCGAGGCGACGGTCAAGGTCTTCCGCCAGCGCGACGGCCACATCTGGCTGCTCCCGCGCAACACCAACTTCGAACCGATTGTGGGCGACCACGCCGAGATCCTGGGCAAGGTCGTGGCCGTGCTGCGTTCGGTATAAACGACGATCCGGGCGCTGTGCGACGCGCCCGGATCGCCCCGAAGTGGTGCCGCCGTGCGCGCCCGCAGCCCACTCGGCAGCCATAGTCTGGAACGGCGGCGCGCACCGAATGTGGTGAGTGCTTCCCGTTCAGGTGATCCGCTGGAGGCCGATTGCGGGCCGCCCGAAATCGAGGAAGTCCATGCCCGCGCAAACGTCTCGCATCGTGCCCGAGGCGCGGCAAACGCTCACCCCGGAATCCCCCGGTTCCGCCTCCGCCGCATCACAGCCACCGTCACCAGCACCGACGCCGTCGCCGTCGCCGCAGCCGCTGCCGCTGCCGGAGGGCTACCGGCGGTTCTACCTGAGTGTCTCCGTCAAGTTCGCTATCGCCGTCACCTTCGCAGGGCTCTGGACCGGCCTCGCTTTCTGGTTTTCCCTCCCCTGGATAGTTGACCTTTCGCGCGACATCGGGGCGCCGGCCGCCTGGATCATCGTGGCCCTGGTGGCCTACCTGCCCGGCTACGTCGTGGCGTTGATGGCGATGTCCCTCATCCTCGACCGCCAGCCGCCGCGCACCGTCAGCAATCCGACCTCGCCGCTGACGATCATCGTGGCCGCGTGGAACGAAGAGAACGGGATGGCGGAGACAATCCGCTGCATCGGCGAGAGCGACTACGCCGGGGACGTCACCGTCATCCTGGCCGACAACGGCTCGACCGATGCCACCGCCGAAATCGCTGTCCGCGCGGCCGCGGAATTCGGTGTCAGCCTCGCGGTCGCCTACGAGAGCCGCCCCGGCAAGTCCTATGCCCTGAACACGGCGCTCCAGTTGGTGGAGACGCCGTACGTCATCACCGTGGATGCCGACACCCTGCTTCACCGGGAGGCCCTCCGCCGGCTGATCTCCCGGCTCGAATCCGCGCCGGTGGCAACGGTAGCCGTGGCCGGCACGGTGCTCGTGCGCAACTCGCGCACCAACCTGCTCACTCGCATGCAGGAATGGGACTACTTCCTCGGCATCGCCGCCGTGAAACGCATGCAGGGCATGTACCAGGCCACCCTCGTGGCCCAGGGCGCATTCTCCGTCTATAGGACCGAGCAGATGCGGGAGATCGGCGGCTGGCCGGATGCCATCGGCGAAGACATCGTCGTGACCTGGAAGCTGCTCGCACAGGGCGGGCGGGTCATCTTCGAGCCCACGGCCGTCGCCTTCACCGACGCCCCCGCCCGGGTCGCGCACTTCATGCGGCAGCGCGCCCGGTGGGCGAGAGGCATGTTCGAGGGCCTCCGCACCGTCCCGCCCTGGCGCCAGAGCCGACGGCTGGCCGGAATGATCGCCGCCATCGATCTCCTGATCCCGCTGCTGGACATCGGCTACGCCCTGATCTGGCTGCCGGGCCTGGTACTGTTCCTGTTCGGCTACCCGGCGATCGTGTCGGCCTGGGCCCTCACCGTCATCCCGATGACGCTGATCATCTACGGAGCCCTTCGGCGCTACCAGCGCCGCTGGGTGTTCGGTCCGCTGGGACTGGGCGTGCGGCGCAACCTCACCGGTTACCTCGCCTTCCTCGTCCTCTACCAGGTGCTCTGCTCGACGGCTTCCATCGCGGGTTACGCGCAGTTCCTCGCCGGGACCTCCCGCCGCTGGAAGTAGCCTCCCCGCTACTCGTCACCCGCCCTCGCGCCCCGCCCTGCCTCGGCGAACCGTGAGTTCGGCACCTTCGTCGGGCTCGGGAAGGTGCCAAACTCACGGTTCGGCGAGGTGGGTCGCGGCGAGTGGGGTCGCGGGGCTAGGCCGGCTGGCGGGCGCCGAGCTCGGCGCGCACGATCCGGGTCGCCTCGAGCATGTTCCGCAGCGACGCCACGGTCTCCTCGTAGCCGCGGGTCTTCAGCCCGCAGTCCGGGTTGACCCAGAGCTGGCGGGCGGGGATCCCGGCCACGGCAACTTCGAGCAGCTCGGTCAGCTCGGCGACGCTTGGCACGCGCGGCGAGTGGATGTCCCACACGCCCGGTCCGATGCCGTGGTCGAAGCCGTGCGACTGGATGTCGCCGACGACCTCCATCCGCGACCGGGCCGCCTCGATGCTCGTGACGTCGGCGTCCAGGTTGCGGATGGCGTCGATCACCACGCCGAATTCCGAGTAGCAGAGGTGGGTGTGGATCTGGGTCCGGGCGGCCACCCCTGCGGTGGCCAGGCGGAAGGATCCCACCGACCAGTCGAGGTAGGCGGCGTGGTCCTTCTTCTTCAGCGGCAACAGCTCCCGCAGCGCCGGCTCGTCGACCTGCACGACGCCGATCCCGGCGGCCTCGAGGTCGGCGATCTCGTCGCGGAGCGCCAGGGCGACCTGGCGCGCGGTGTCACCGAGCGGCTGGTCGTCGCGCACGAACGACCAGGCGAGGATCGTGACCGGTCCGGTCAGCATGCCCTTGACCGGCTTTGCGGTCAGGCCCTGCGTGTAGCTCGACCACTCGACCGTGATCGCCTTCGGCCGGGACACGTCGCCCCAGAGGATGGACGGGCGCGTACAGCGGCTCCCGTAGGACTGCACCCAGCCGTTCTCGGTGACCGCGAAGCCGTCGAGGTTCTCGGCGAAGTACTGCACCATGTCGTTGCGCTCTGGCTCGCCATGCACGATGACATCGAGGCCAATCTCCTCCTGCAGGTCGACCACGCGGGAGATCTCGGCGCGCATGAGGTCGCGGTACTCGTCGGCCGTGAGGGTCCCCTTGAGGAACTGGGCGCGGGCGCGGCGGATCTCCCCGGTCTGCGGGAAGGAGCCGATCGTCGTCGTGGGCAGCAGCGGCAGGCCCAGCGCCTTGTCCTGCTCGGCCAGGCGGATGGCGTAGTCGCCGCGGGAGAAGTCGGCCTCGGTCAGCGCCTCGGCGCGCGAGCGCACGGCACCGTCGCGCACGCCGGGGGCGGTTCGACGGGCCTCGAGGGCCGCCGTGGCGGCGTCCAGGACGGGCTGGATGGCGGCCCGGCCGTCGGCCAGGCCGAGGGCGAGGGCGGCAACCTGGCCGACCTTCTGGTCGGCGAAGGCGAGCCAGCCCTTCAGGTCTGCGCCGAGGGATGACTCGTCCTCGACGTCATGCGGAACGTGCAGCAGCGAGGTGGACGTGGACACCGCGACGTTCGGCGACAGGTCCAGGAGGCGTGCCGCGGCGTCGAAGGCACCGGCGAGGTCGCCGCGCCAGATGTTGTGGCCGTCGATGACCCCGGCGACGAGGGTCTTCTCGGACAGTCCGGGGACGGCGGCGGGGATGCTGCCGCGCACGAGGTCCAGGCCGATCGCCTCGACCGGGCTTCCCGCGAGGACCGGGAGCGCGTCGTCGAGGCTGCCATACGGCGCGGCGACGAAGATCGCCGGGCGCTCGGCCAGGCGGCCGAGGGTCGCGTAGGCGAACTCGACGGCGCCGAGGACCTCGGCCCGGGGCGTCTCGATGCTCTCGCTGACGAGGGCCGGCTCGTCCAGCTGCACCCAGTCGGCGCCGGCCGCGGCGAGCCTGGACACGAGCGCCGCGTAGACGGGAAGCAGGTCGCCCAGCCGGTCGAGCGGCTGGAAGTCCGCGGGGGCGCCGTCGCTGGGCTTGCTGAGCAGCAGGAACGTCACCGGGCCGACGATGACCGGGCGGGTCAGGAATCCGGCGGCCCTGGCCTCCTCGAATTCGCGCACGATGCGGTCGCTCGCCAGACGGAAATCCGTCTCCGGGCCGATCTCGGGAACGAGGTAGTGGTAGTTCGAGTCGAACCACTTGGTCATTTCGAGCGGGGCGTGCTCGCCCTCGCCGCGGGCCAGGGTGAAGTACCCGGCCAGGTCGATCCGTCCGTCGGCGTCGACGAGGCCGGCGAACCGTGTCGGCACGGCGCCCACCGTGCAGAGGGCATCCAGCACCTGGTCGTAGTAGGAAAAGCTCTCCGGGATGGACGAGTCGGCGCGGGCCAGGCCCAGGCCGGCGAGGCGTTCCCTGGTGGACTGGCGGAGCCCTGCTGCGGTCGCCTCGAGGTCGTCGGCGCTGAGCGAGCCGGCCCAGAAGGCCTCGACCGCCTTCTTCAGTTCTCGCCGGCGCCCGATGCGCGGGTAGCCGAGGATGGTGCCGGTGGGGAATGCGGGCGTGTTCGTCATGCTGACTCCTTGACGGGGTGGGTGTGTCCGGTGGATGTGGGTCGGTGGGCCGTACGTTGCGCGGCCGTGATCTGGGTGGCCGCGTGCGGGGAGGAGGCGGGGAGCGCCCCGCACCCCTCGAGCACGGCCAGCACGGTTTCGTGCTGGTTGAAGGCGTAGAGGTGCAGGCCGGGGGCGCCGCCGGCGATCAGTTCCCTGGCGAGTCCCACGGCGTGGGTGATCCCGATTTCGCGCTGGCCCTGTTCGGTGGGCTCGACCTGCAGCTGGATCGACAGGTCGGCCGGCTCCTCCTCGCCGGACAGTTCCAGGATGCGCCGGAGCCGGTTGGGGCTGGTGACGGGCATGATTCCTGGCAGGATGGGGAACTCGACACCGGCCTCGCGGGCACGGTGGATGAAGCTGAGGTAGTGGTCGGCGTGGAAGAACAACTGGGTGATCGCGAGGTTGGCCCCGGCGGCCTGCTTGGCCAGCAGGGTGTCGATGTCCTGGGACGTCGACCGGGATCGCGGGTGGCCGTTGGGGAACGCGGCCACGGCGATCCGTACCTTCTCCCGTTCGGTCTTGACGGCGCGGGCGCCGGGCAGGCCGGGGATGACGGTTTCGCGATAGGGCACCCGTTCGGCCTGCACCCGGTGGATCAGCTGCACGAGTTCGGCGGCACTGCCGAGGTCGCCGAGGAAGGTCTCCCCTTCGTCGACACCCTGCGGTGGGTCGCCGCGCAGGGCGAGAAAGCTCCGCACGCCGGCGTCGAGGAACTCCCGGATCAGCCGACTCGCCTCGGCGGCCGAGGAGCCCACGCAGGTCAGGTGGGCCATCGGGTCGACCCCGGTGGCGTCCAGGATGTAGCGGAGCACGTCGAGCGAGGAGGTGCGCGAGGAGCCGTTCGCCCCGTACGTGACCGAGATGAAGTCGGGCCCGGCCGCGGCGAGACGGTCGATCGTGTGGGTGAGCGCGGTCGAGGCGGCCTCGGACTTGGGCGGGTACAGCTCGAACGAGAACGGAATGCGCCGGCCGCGCGTTCGCGTCGTCGTCGTCGTCTCGGTCATTGTTCCCTCATTCGGCAGAAGCACGGTAGTAACGAGCACTGAAATGGCCGGGCGGCCGCGGACCGCCAGGTAGGTCTGGCGGGTGCTCGCGGGCGGGTGCCGGGCTCGGCTGTCGCTCCATGCCGGCCGGCAATCCCGGCGGCAACGATTGAAAGAGACTCTAACAACGCCCGATCGGGTGAGGCTGGAGTGTGTCTGTATGTTTCAGGCCGGGCGGGTTACGCGACGGCCTGAGGTTGTCAGCCCGCGATGGCGGGGACGCTGAGGAACGGCGTGAACTGAGCCTGGATCTCCGGCGTGACGAGGGCCTTGACCTGGCTTCCGGTCTCGGCGTACACGGTGGAGAGCACGCGGCCCTGGTCGTGCAACAGGGCGATGAGGTCGCCGCGCTCGTAGGGAATCAGCAGGTCGAGTTCGATCTGCGGGCTCGGCAGGATCTCGGCGATCGCGGCCAGGAGCTCCTCGATGCCCTCGCCGCTGTGTGCCGAGACGAAGATCGCGCGAGGCTGGAGGCCGCGCAGCACCAGGCGGTCGTCGTCGGCAATGAGATCGCTCTTGTTGAAGACGACGAGTTCCGGGATGTCCCGGGCGCCGACCTCGCCGATCACGTCGCGAACCGTGGCGAGCTGGCTGACCGGGTCGGGGTGGGAGGCGTCGACGACGTGAACGATGACGTCGGCGTCGGCGACCTCTTCGAGCGTGGAGCGGAAGGCCTCGACGAGCTGGTGCGGCAGGTTGCGCACGAAGCCGACGGTGTCGGTCAGCGTGTACAGCCGGCCGTCGGCGGTGGTGGACTTGCGCACGGTGGCGTCGAGGGTGGCGAACAGCGAGTTGTCGACGAGCACGCCGGCGCGGGTGATCCGGTTGAGCAGGCTCGACTTGCCGGCGTTGGTGTAGCCGACGATGGCGACCGAGGGCACGGCGTTGCGCTTGCGGTTTGCCCGCTTCGCTTCGCGGGCCGGTTTCATTTCGAGGATCTGCTTGCGCAGCCTGGACATGCGCGTGTGGATGCGCCGGCGGTCCAGCTCGATCTTCGTTTCACCGGGTCCACGGGAGCCCATGCCGGCCCCGGCCCCACCCACCTGGCCGCCGGCCTGGCGGGACATGGAGTCACCCCACCCGCGCAGTCGCGGCAGGAGGTATTCGAGCTGGGCTAGTTCGACCTGGGCCTTGCCCTCGCGGCTCTTCGCGTGCTGGCTGAAGATGTCGAGGATGACGGCGGTGCGGTCGATGACCTTGACCTTGACGACATCCTCGAGCGCGCGCCGCTG
Organism: Cryobacterium sp. TMT1-2-1; assembly: GCF_004403955.1. Taxonomy (NCBI): domain Bacteria; kingdom Bacillati; phylum Actinomycetota; class Actinomycetes; order Micrococcales; family Microbacteriaceae; genus Cryobacterium; species Cryobacterium sp. TMT1-2-1. The sequence continues at coordinate 31,648 of NZ_SOHC01000083.1, read as the reverse complement.
ACTCGGGGCCAGTTCGGTGTCGGCGATGACGGTGTCCGCGCCCATGGCCTGCACGATCCCGGCCAGTTCCTCCGCCTTGCCCTTGCCGAGGTAGGTGCTGGCGTCGGGCTTGGCCCGGCGCTGCATCAGACCGTCGAGCACGGTCGCGCCGGCGGTTTCGGCCAGCGCCGCGAGCTCCCGCATCGAGTTCTCGGCGTCCGCGACGGTGCCCTGGGTGTACAGGCCGATCAGGACGACGTTCTCCAGGCGCAACTGGCGGTATTCAACCTCGGTGACGTCTTCAAGCTCGGTGGAGAGGCTGGGCACGCGGCGGAGCGCGTTGCGGTCTTCCCGGTCCTGCTGCTCGCCGTCATGCTCGCCGGTGGAGGTTTCTCCCTGCAGCGCCTGCGCGGAGCCGCTCCGGAAGAGGGCATAGCCGGAGGCCCGGGTCTCGGCACTGGCAAGCACCCGCGCTACTACGTCGTCGCTCTGCGGCACTTCTGGTTCAGTCATCCCTTTAACCCTAGTTCCTCCATAAGCGATACGTTCTCTTCTATGGCACCAGAGCATTACTTTTCCGCAACGCCCGACAGCGCGCTGAAACTGCGAAAGGTGACGGTGGAACTGGCCGGGCACCCGTACGAGGTCACCACGGCGAACGCTGTCTTCAGCCCCGACCACATCGATACCGGCACCCAGGTCCTGCTGGCGAACACGCCGACGCCGCCGCCCGGGGGAAACTTCCTTGACCTCGGCTGCGGCTGGGGCCCGATCGCCCTGCACCTGGCCCTGAGCTCCCCGCACGCCAGCGTGTGGGCCGTGGACGTGAACGAGCGGGCGCTGGAGCTGGTTCGGATGAACGCGGCCGCGCTCGGCCTGACGAACGTGAAGGCCGTGCTGCCCGCCGATGTTCCGGCCGACGTGATGTTTCGCTCGATCTGGTCCAACCCGCCGATCCGGGTGGGCAAGAGCGAACTCCACGCGCTGCTGCGGGCCTGGCTTCCCCGCCTCGAAACCGACGCGGATGCCTGGCTCGTCGTGCAGCGCAACCTCGGTTCTGATTCGCTCCACCGCTGGCTCGAGGGCGACCTGTCCGCCGAGTACTCCGTTGCCCGGACCGCGACCAGCAAGGGTTTCCGGGTGCTGCAGGTGAAGCGGCGCGAGTCGGCGCCCGGCGCCGTCGCTTAACCCGCCGCCGTCTGCCGTCGACAATCGCCGTTTCCGCCGAGAGTCGCCGTTCTACCGGCGATTCTCGGCACAAACGGCGACTCTCACTTCGCTGGACCCCAACAGTCGCTTAGCCGAGGCTGAAGACCCCGTCGAAGACGAGTACGGCAGGCCCGGAGAGGGACGCGTGCTCGCCGTCCTCGGCCGGGAACATCCGCACGCCGAGCACGCCGCCGGGCACCTCGACGCGCCATTGGTTGGGGGCACCGGCGCCGGCCCAGTGCCGGGTGGCCAGCGCGGCGGCCACGGCACCGGTACCGCAGGAGAGCGTCTCCCCGCTGCCGCGCTCGTGCACGCGCATCCGGATCCGGCCGACACCGTCGACGACGAGCGGGTCGTGCGGGACGACGAACTCGACGTTGGTGCCGCCGACCGGTTCCGGGTCGAGTTGCGGGATGTAGCCGAGGTCGGCCGCCTCGAGTTCGTCGAAGTCGGCGAGGGCGACCACGACGTGCGGGTTGCCAACGTTGATGCCGAGGCCCGGGCGGGCCACGGCCAGGTTCTTCGCGCGCACGAGGGGTTCGCCCCCGGCGAGCCTCCAACGCCCGAGGTCGACCTGGAAACCCGACTGGTTCCGCTGCAGGTCGCGCACTCCCCCGCGCGTTCCGATGGCGAGGGTCTCGCCGGGGGCCAGCTGCGCGAGCCCCTGCTCGACGAGATAGAGCGCGTAGACCCGGATGCCGTTGCCGCACATCTCCGACACCGTTCCGTCCGCGTTCCAGTAGTCCATGAACCATTCGGCCTGGTCGTCTTCGGCCAGCGCGGCGGCGCCGTCGGGGAGGCTGCGCGACCGGACCGCGCGGATGATGCCGTCGCCGCCGATGCCGAACTGGCGGTCGCAGACGGCGCGGATCTGCTCCGGGGTGAGCTCGATCAGCCCGTCCGGGTCGGCGAAGAGAACGAAGTCGTTGCCAGTGCCCTGGCCCTTGGTGAAGTTGAGATCGATGCCCATCAGGCCAGTTTAGGCGGCCCGGTTCAGGGGCGACTTCAGGTGGCCGGGTCCACGCGGCCCAGCGCCTGCTCCGACCGGTCGGCGGCCCGCGCGTCGATCCAGTGGGTGTGCGGGTCGCGCTTGAACCAGCTCACCTGCCTCCTCGCGTAGCGGCGGGTGAACTGCTGCGTGGTCTCGATGGCTTTCCCGCGGGTGAGGGTGCCGTGCAGCTGGCCGAGGGCCTGGGCGTAGCCGATGGCGCGGCTGGCCGTCACGCCCGTCTCGATTCCGCATGGGATGAGCCTTTCCGCCTCCTCGACGAGCCCGTCGGCCCACATGGTTTCGACGCGTGCGTCCAGGCGCTGGGTGAGTTCCTCACGCGGCATCCGCAGACCCACGGTGACCGCCGGCCGCCAGTAGACCGCTTCGCCGGGCAGGGCGGCGCGATGCGGCGCCCCAGTGAGTTCAACCACTTCGAGGGCTCGCACGATTCGGCGGCCGTTGCTCGGGCCGATCCTGGCCGCGGCCTCCGGATCGACGGCCTTCAGCCTGCCGTACAGGGTGCCGGGCCCCTGCTCGGCCAGCTCCCCCTCGAGCCGGGCCCGGAGAGCGGGGTCGGTGCCGGGAAACTGGAAGTCGTATACGACGGAGGAGATGTAGAGCCCGGAGCCGCCGACGAGGATCGGCACGGCGCCGCGCGCGGAGATCTCGTCGATGGCCGCCCGGGCATCCCGCTGGTAGTTGGCTACCGTGGCCTCGTCGGTGACGGCGAGCACGTCGAGCAGGTGGTGCGGGATGCCGCGCCGCTCGGCCACCGGAAGCTTCGCCGTGCCGATGTCCATGCCTCGGTAGAGCTGCATGGCGTCGGCGTTGACGATCTCCGCGGGCTGTCCGCGGGCGGCAAGGCGCTCGGCCAGGTCGAGTGACAGCTCGGATTTGCCGGTGCCGGTCGGCCCGACGATGACGACGAGCACGGGCGTCAGCGCTCTCCGTCGGTGACGTCGTAGATCGGAATGGTGGCGGAGACGCTGCCCGGTCGCAGGGTCGGCAGTCCGAGCGACACCGGCCCGGCGGCACTGTCCGCGCCATGCGACGCCGGAACCCCGCAGGATTCGGCCTCGAGCCGGTCCCACGCGTCCCCGGCGATGGTGCGGCGGATGCGGAGCGGGGCGGAGTCGGCGGAGTCGGCGATCAGGTGGAACGGGAACGCCTCGGTGACCGTGACGGTGACCATGTCTCCGGGCCGGGGGCGGGGCGATCCGTCGGGCAGGTCGAAGTGCACGAGCCGGCTGTCCGGCGCGCGCCCGCTGAGCCGGTGGGTGTCGGCGTCCTTGCGTCCCTCGCCGTTGGCGACGAGGAGCTCGACCTCGCGGCCGACGACCTTCTGGTTCTCCTCCCAGGAGATGCGTTCCTGCAGGGCGGCGAGGCGTTCGTAGCGTTCCTGCACGACGGCCTTCGGGACCTGGTCGGCCATGGTCGCCGCGGGCGTGCCGGGGCGGATCGAGTACTGGAAGGTGAAGGCGGTCGCGAAGCGCGCCGACTCAACGACGCGGAGGGTCTCCTGGAAATCCTCCTCGGTCTCGCCGGGGAAGCCGACGATGATGTCGGTACTGATCGCCGCGCCGGGCATCTGCGCCCGCACCCGGTCGAGGATGCCGAGGAACTTCGTGGAGCGGTAGGAGCGGCGCATGGCTTTGAGGACGCGGTCGGAGCCGGACTGCAGCGGCATATGCAACTGGGGCATCACCGCGGGGGTCTCGGCCATGGCGTCGATGACGTCGTCGGTGAAGGCCGCCGGATGCGGGCTGGTGAAACGGATGCGCTCCAGCCCCTCGATCCGGCCGGCCGCACGCAGCAGCTTGCCGAATGCGAGCCGGTCGCCGAATTCGACGCCGTAGGAGTTGACGTTCTGGCCGAGGAGGGTGACCTCGATGGCGCCGTCGTCGACGAGGGCCTGGATCTCCGCGAGGACCTCCCCCGGACGGCGGTCCTTCTCCTTGCCGCGCAGCGCCGGGACGATGCAGAACGTGCAGGTGTTGTTGCAGCCGACCGAGATGGACACCCAGCCGCTGTAGCTGGAGTCCCGCTTCGTGGGCAGGGTCGACGGGAACGTCTCGAGGGACTCGAGGATCTCCAGCTGGGCCTCCCCGTTGTGCCGGGCACGCTCGAGCAGGCTGGGCAGGGCACCCATGTTGTGGGTGCCGAAGACGACGTCCACCCAGGGCGCCTTCGCCAGGATGGTGTCTTTGTCCTTCTGGGCCAGGCAGCCGCCGACGGCGATCTGCATGCCTTCGTGGCGGCGCTTGACGGACGCGAGGTGGCCGAGGTTGCCGTACAGCTTGTTGTCTGCGTTCTCCCGAACGGCGCAGGTATTGAGCACGACGATGTCCGCTTCGACGCCGTTCGCGGGAACGTAGCCGGCCGCCTCGAGGGAGCCGCTGAGCCGCTCAGAGTCGTGCACGTTCATCTGGCAGCCGAAGGTGCGCACCTCATAGCTGCGCGCGCGGCCATCCGCGTCAATGGCGGCCTCGGACGGGGCGATCACGGTCGGCCCGGTGGAGGGCGTCGTGGCACGGGCGGGTGTTGCGGTCATGCTGGTCATAGTGGGTCTAGTTTACGTTTGCGGGGCGGATGCCGCGCGCCAGCCGGATCCGGCACTCTCCGGCCCGTCAGCCCGTCGGCCCATCGGCCCGTCGGCCCGGGGGCCTAGCGGAACCGTACGGTCGTGGGTCTGCCGACGGACCGGGACGCCAGCGCCGCCTTCACGGCCAGCCGCACGGCGCCGGAGCTGTAGCCCTTGCGCATGAGGAAGCCGGTGAGCCGGCGGTCGATTGTCTGCTCGTCGAATCGTTCGAGCTGCCCGACCCGCTTGATGGCCATCTCGATCGCCCGCTCGGCCTCATCGTCCGGCAGCTCTTCGAGTTTTTCCAGGATCAGGTTGGCGTCGAGGCCCCGGCGGCGCATCTCCGTCTGCACCCCGGCTCGACCGAGGCCCTTGCGTTCGTGGTGGCTGTGGATGATCTGCTCGGCGAGTTTCTCCTCGTCGATGTAGTGGAGTTCCGCGAAACGCTCGATGATCTCCTCGGCCTCGTTCTGGTCGATGTCGGTCGTGCGAAGAACCGTGCGCGCCTCGGAGATGGACAGCGACCGTCCCCGCAGCCGGTGCAGCAGCACCTTCTCGGCCCGTTCGCGCTCCGCGCTCGCATCGTCGTGCGCGGCCTGCTCGGCGGCCGGGTCTTCCGGCGGGACGACCCCGGGGAGGTAGGTCACGGGCGCCATCGTGCTGTCCTGCGCCGCGTCCTGCGCTGAATCTGATGCTTCGAAGTGAACCATGCCCGTGACCTGCCTCTCGTGCTGAATCGTTCGGTGCCGTGCCGTGCCGTGCCGTGCAGTGGCCGGGGCCGTGCAGCGCCGTGGGCCGGGGCTAGGCGCCCTTGCGGGCGCTGAGCTTCGTCTGGATGGACTCGACCTTGGCGCCGCCCTCGGCGGCTGCGGCTGCCGTGGCGGCGTCCTTGGCGGCCTTGGCTGCGGCGATGCCCTCCGGGCCGACACCGAGCTTGATGAGGATCTTCTTCTCGATGTCGTTGGCCATGTCCGGGTTCTTGAGCAGGAAGTTGCGCGAGTTCTCCTTGCCCTGGCCGAGCTGGTCTCCGTCGTAGGTGTACCAGGCGCCGGACTTCTTGACGATGCCCTGGTCCACTCCGAAGTCGATCAGGCTGCCCTCTCGGGAGATGCCGACCCCGTAGATGATGTCGAATTCGGCCTGCTTGAAGGGCGGGGCCATCTTGTTCTTGACGACCTTGACCCTCGTGCGGTTACCGACGGCCTCGGTGCCGTCCTTCAGGGTTTCGATCCGGCGGATGTCGAGGCGCACCGAGGCGTAGAACTTGAGCGCCTTGCCGCCGGCGGTGGTTTCCGGGCTGCCGAAGAACACGCCGATCTTCTCGCGCAACTGGTTGATGAAGATCATGGTGGTGTTGGTCTGGCTGAGCCCACCGGTGAGCTTGCGCAGGGCCTGGGACATCAGCCGAGCCTGGAGGCCGACGTGCGAGTCTCCCATTTCGCCCTCGATCTCGGCGCGAGGCACGAGCGCCGCGACGGAGTCGATGACGATCAGGTCGATCGACCCGCTGCGGACGAGCATGTCCGCGATCTCGAGGGCCTGCTCGCCCGTGTCGGGCTGGGAGACGAGGAGCGCGTCGATGTCGACGCCGAGCTTCCTGGCGTACTCCGGGTCGAGCGCGTGTTCGGCGTCGATGAAAGCCGCGATACCGCCGCCCTTCTGGGCGTTGGCGATGGCGTGGAGGGTGAGTGTGGTCTTACCGGACGATTCAGGACCGTAGATCTCGACGATGCGGCCGCGGGGCAGGCCGCCTATGCCGAGCGCGACGTCCAGGGCGATCGACCCCGTGGAGATGGTTTCGACGGGCGCGCGCTCGTCACTGCCCAGACGCATGACGGAGCCCTTGCCGAACTGGCGGTCGATCTGGGCGAGTGCCGCTTCCAGGGCCTTCTCGCGATCTGCTGCTGATGCCATTGTCGTTCTCCTTCGGTCATGCGTTGTGGCGCCTATAGGCTGTCGTTCGGCTCACCGGGAAGACCCCGATTGCGCCCTGTCGACAAGGCTTGTGCGGTCTGTCGTTGACGAAATCGACTGTACGCCGGGCCCCCGACATTGGTCGGTGGTCGCGGCGGAAGTGGATAAGCCGTCTTCGACTTCTGCTGTTGAGGAGCCTAGCAATATCCGAACAGGTATTCGATGAACCTGCGACCCGCGGCGTGGCGCGTCACGCCCGCACTCGGTCACCCGGACGGTGAACCAGGGTCATCCGCCGCGTCGTCGGCGCGCGCACTCGCCGCTCGCCGTCCTCGCATCCGCCGCAGCACAAGCCAGACAACGACCCCGGCAATGGCCGCATAGAGCACGTAGTTGAGGTACAGGGCGTACTGGGCCACCAGCTCGTACTGCGTGCCCAGGGCGGCGCCCAGGAGGATCAGGAGGGTGTTCCAGATTCCGCTTCCCGCGATCGTGAAGATGCTGAACGAGGTGAGATTCATCCTTTCGGCGCCGGCCGGCAATGAGACCAGGCTTCTGATCCCCGGCACGAGACGACCAAAAAAGACGGCCGATCGACCGTGCCGGCCGAACCAGCGGGCAGCCCTGTCCCAGTCGTCACGATCAACGAGGGGAAGTTTCGCCAGCCAGCGAATGGAGCGCTCGAGCCCGAGGCGCGCCCCGAGTCCGTACAGCAGCAGGGCGCCGAGATAAGCGCCCAGCGTGCTCGTGACGACCAGGAGGGCGCCGCTCAGCTCGCCCTGCTGGGCCAGGAAGCCCGCCAGGGGAAGAACGACCTCACTCGGGATGGGCGGAAAGACCGTTTCGGCCAGGGTGAACAGGCCCACTCCCCACTCGCCCAGTCGCTCAACAAGGCGAACCGCAATCCCGACGAGCCCCGGGAGGTCGCCGAAGGGCGCTATGGCGCCGTCAACCCCGGTGAACGCGTCTGCCCAGGGCGGCACCTCGTCCCGCTGAGGTCTACTTGTGCGGGGCGGGCAGCCCCGCGCCGTACCAGCGGCTCTTGGGCACATCCGTTTCGACGCAGAGCGCGAGCCAGACATCGCGGGCGGGCGTGCCACCGGCGAGGGCCTGGTCGGCCGTGCGACCGCCCAGGGGGGTCAGCACCAGGTCTCGGGTGAGCACCCGGCCGTAGGCGTCGCCGAACTCGTCTTTCAGGGCCTGGCGGAACTCACTCAGTCGCACAACTCGCCCAGCGCCGGTCGCTCTAGCGGGCCATGATGGTGGAGTCGAAGGTCGAAACGAATTCGTCGGGGATGGTGTCCGGGAACGGTTCGAGGCCTTCGATCACGGCGAGGCGATCGCCGACTTCACGCATGATGACCGAGATCGGGGTGTCAAGCGCGTCTGCTACGGAAGCGAGAATCTCAGAAGAAGCTTCCTTCTGACCACGCTCGACTTCGCTGAGATACCCCAGGGCCACGCTGGCCTTGCTGGCTACCTGGCGAAGGGTCCGACCTTTTTGCAGGCGGAAGTCCCTGAGTACATCGCCGATTTCCTGACGTACAAGAATCATCGGAACCTCCTTCTCATGCAACTGTGCTCACTGTGCCCATCACGATCGGGTTCGTGGTGGCGGATGGCCTACGTTACCGCAACCGTCCGACACTCCCAGAGTACCCTCGGTCACTGGACTTTCCTTGTGAATGTCCTGCCGTGGCCTCGGGAATCTTGTGACTGTAACCACGCCCTCCGCGGAACTATTCCGACGGGTCCCGGCCGAGTAGTTCACGCACGGCCTGGACGGCGCGCACGACGGCCTGCGCGCGAACCGCGTCGCGGTCGCCGGCGAGACGAAGCGGGATCACCCAGGACCCGGAGCCCTGCGACAGGCCGATGTACACCGTGCCCGGCGCGTGCCCCTCCGTGGCATCCGGGCCGGCCACCCCGGTCGTAGAAACGCCGATGTCGGCCCGCTCACCGCCGACGGCGAGGTGCGTGCGCACACCGATCGCCATCTGCATGGCCACATCGGGGTGCACGGGTCCGTGCACGTTGAGGATGCTGCTGTCCACCGCGAGGAGGCGGTGCTTGAGTTCGGTCTGGTAGGCCACCACTCCCCCATTGACGACGACGGATGCGCCGGGGATGCGAACGAGTTCGGCCACCAGCAGGCCGCCGGTGAGCGACTCCGCCACCGCGATGGTGAGGTGCCGGGCCGTGAGCTCCGCAATCAGGAGGGCCGCGGCATCGGCGCTGTCGGCATCCCGGGCCTGCGGGGAGGCGGGGCCGGCGGCCGGGAGGTCAGGCATGGCGGCGCTTCCGGCGCTCGCGCCAGCCGGCCGCGAGGTAGTCGACGCCGGTCACGACGGTGAGGATGAGGGCGAGCGCCATGGCGGTCCAGTTGACCCAGTACACCCACTCGCCCACGACCAGCCAGAGCGGGAGCAGCGCGAGCGAAATCGCGACGGCTTGCGTGACGGTCTTGAGCTTCCCGCCGCGGGAGGCAGGGATGACGTGGTCGCGGAGCATGACGAACCGGAACACGGTGATGCCGATCTCGCGCACCAGGATCACGATCGTGACCCACCACCACAGCTCTCCGAGGATGGACAGGCAGACGAGCGCCCCGCCGGTGAGCACCTTGTCCGCGATCGGGTCCAGCAGCTTGCCGAGGTCGGTGACGAGGTTGCGGCGACGGGCGATGGCACCATCGATGCCGTCGGTCGCGATCGCGACGATGAAGACCACGGCAGCGGCCCAGCGCAGCGAGCCGTGCTGGCCGGCGTCGGCCAGGAGCATCCAGAAGAACACGGGGGCCATCAGGATGCGAATGACCGTGATCACGTTAGGCAGGTTCCAATTGCTCGGCGTGGCGGAAGGATCGGTGTTCGGCGTTGCCATCGGTTCAATCCCTGTCGGTCAGTTGCCAGGCGTCTTCGTCGGAGGAGGCGTCCTCTTCAGGATAGTCTTCGGTCATTTTCGCGACCGGGTCGTCGGCGTAGCGCGGATCCGGGGCGGCATTGGCCGGCGGGTACGCGGCCGCGCGCTGCTCCGCGGCGTGGTGCTCCGCGTCCGATCCGCGCAGCTTGGCGAGCACGCTCGGCAGCTGCTCGGCGCTGACGAGCACGTCGCGCGCCTTCGACCCCTCCGAGGGACCGACGATCTCCCGCGACTCGAGCAGGTCCATCAAGCGGCCGGCCTTGGCGAAGCCCACGCGCAGCTTGCGCTGGAGCATCGAGGTCGACCCGAACTGCGTGGACACCACGAGCTCGGCGGCCGCGAGCAGCACCTCGAGGTCGTCGCCGATGTCGGAGTCGATCTCCTTGCGGGGGGCCTCCATGGCGACATCCGGCCGGTAGTCGGGGCGCGCCTGGCGGGTCACGTGCTTGACGACCTTCTCGATCTCGGCCTCGTTGACCCAGGCGCCCTGCACCCGGATCGCCTTGGAGGCGCCCATCGGCAGGAACAGGGCGTCTCCCTGGCCGATGAGCTTGTCGGCGCCGGGCTGGTCGAGGATGACGCGGGAGTCGGTGACGCTGGTCACGGCAAAGGCGAGGCGCGAGGGCACATTGGCCTTGATCAGGCCGGTGACGACGTCGACGCTGGGGCGCTGGGTGGCGAGCACCAGGTGGATTCCGGATGCGCGCGCGAGCTGGGTGATCCGCACGATCGAGTCTTCGACGTCGCGCGGGGCCACCATCATGAGGTCGGCGAGCTCGTCGACGACCACGAGCAGGTACGGGTAGGGCTTGAGCGTGCGGGCGCTGCCCGCCGGCAGCACGATCTCGTTGCCCACGACGGCCTTGTTGAAGTCGTCGATGTGACGGAAGCCGAAGCTGGCCAGGTCGTCGTAGCGCATGTCCATTTCTTTGACGACCCACTGCAGGGCCTCGGCGGCCTTTTTCGCGTTCGTGATGATGGGCGTGATCAGGTGCGGGACGCCGGCGTACGCGGCGAGCTCGACCCGCTTCGGGTCGATCAGCACCATCCGCACCTCGCTGGGCTTGGCGCGCATGAGCAGGCTGGTGATCATCGAGTTCACGAAGCTGGACTTGCCGGAGCCGGTCGAGCCGGCGACGAGGAGGTGGGGCATCTTGGCGAGGTTGGCGATGACGAAGCCGCCGCCGACGTCCTTGCCGACGCCGATGGTCATCGGGTGGGTGCTGTTCGTGGCCGTCGCCGAGCGCAGCACATCGCCCAGGGTGACGATTTCGCGGTCGGTGTTCGGGATTTCGATGCCGATGGCGCTCTTGCCCGGGATGGGCGAGAGGATGCGCACCTCGTTCGAGGCGACGGCGTAGGAGAGGTTCTTGCTCAGGGCGGTGACCCGTTCCACCTTGACGCCGGGGCCGAGTTCGATCTCGTACTGCGTCACGGTCGGGCCGCGGGAGAACCCGGTGACCTTTGCGTCTACCTGGAACTGGCGCAGCACCTCGGTGATCGACCGGACGATGTCGTCGTTGGCGGCGGACCTGGCCTTGGCCGGGGGCCCGGCGATCAGGGTCATCGCCGACGGCAGCACGTAGGGGACGGTCGGCTGCGGCGCGGTGGGCGCGGTCGCCTCGGCGGGCGGAGCGGCCAGGGCCGCCTCCAGTTCCTCGAAGCCGGGCAGCACCTCGGTCAGGCCCGTCGGGTCGTCGGCGTGGAGGCCGATCGCGGACGCGTGCGGCTCGACCTCGCCGGTGAAGCGCTTGACCGCGTCCTCGGCCCGCACCAGGTCTTCGAGCACCTCGGTGCCGTAGTGGTCGCTGCGCGGGTCGGCCGGGGTCTCCGCCGGCTCGAGGGCGGTGGCGAAGCCCCCGGTTCCGTCGCCGCCGAGCAGGTCCCTGAGCGGGTCCACGGTGCCGGAGTCGGCGTCCCGGGCCTTGCCTCGCGCGTCGACGCTGATCGGCCCGTCGAAGTCGGGGTCTTCCTCGCGCTTGCTGTTGTTGCGCCTCCACCAGGGCAGCGCGCTGTTGTCGCCGCCGGTGTTGTCGCCGTCGACACCGTCGAGTTCGACCTGCGCGGTCTTCCCGGCCTTGGCGTCCCGGGTGGCCTGGCGTTCCTCTGCGTCCGGCAGCTGCGCGCCGAAGAGCCAGGCGTACAGTTCGCGCAGCCGTTCCGGCAGCTTGTTCGGCGGCGTCCTGGTGATGATGAAGAGGCTGAGGATGAGCAGCAGGATGACGATGATCGTCGCGCCGATCGAGGTGGTGAGAAAGGTGAGTGGGGCCGCGATCATCCAGCCGATCACGCCTCCGGCCAGGGCGAGCCGCTCCATGCCCTCGCTGGGTGCCGGCATCCCGCCAAAGATGTGGGAGAGCCCGGACACCGAGACCAGCAGGACGGACAGGCCGATGCCGACGCGGCCGTTGTCGTGGATCGAACTGGGCTTGCGGAACAGCCAGATTGCGAACAGCAGCATGATCACGGGCAGCGCGAAGGCGACCCGCCCGAACAGCCCGCCGAAGGTCCAGGCGTCGAGGGTCCTGGCGACGGGGCTGTTGATCAGGAACCACTCGATCACGGCACCGACGATCGAGAGCAGCACGAGGAAGAACGGCAGTCCGTCGCGGCGCTCCTCTTTGGACAGCTGCTCGGGGCCGAGGGCGCGGGCGGCGCCGCCGGTCACGTGGGCGAGCGCCATCCAGATGCGCACGGGCAGGGCCGGCTTCGGTTCGAACTTCACGGTCTTCTGGGTCGCCGTCCTGGCGACGGGCTTCCGCGCCGGGGTGCCGCGTGCGGGCGTGGTGCGCGCGCGACCGGTCGACTTAGTGCTCGTAGCCATGGAATCTACGGTACCGCCGCCCCGGCCGTTGTTCGGCAGCCCACGCCCACCCGTCACGGCTTGCTGCCCATCCATCGCCCGCTGAATTGCGGACAAAGTACCTTCCCGGGCTCGACGAAGGTACTTTTTCCGCAAGTCAACCCGGGAGGCGGGCGGGAGGGGCGCGGGTCAGGCCTCGATGACGAGGGGCACGATCATCGGGCGGCGGCGGAACGACACGTTCACCCAGCGGCCGACGACCCGGCGCACGGCCTGTTGCAGCGCGTACGGGTCCCGCACTCCGCTGTGGGCGGCCTCGGCGAGGGCCGCCACGATTTTCGGCTTGACCGCGTCGAAGACGGCGTCATCCTCGGCGAACCCTTTCGCGTGGATCTCCGGCCCGACGATGACCTTCCCGGTGTTGGCGTCGACGACGATGATGATCGAGATGAACCCCTCCTCGGCCAGCGTGCGGCGATCCTTGAGGTCGGCGTCGGTGATCTCGCCCACCGTCGACCCGTCCACGTACACGTAGCCGATGTCGAGCTGGCCGACCGTGCGGGCGATTCCGTCCCGCAGGTCGATCACGGTGCCGTCCTCGGCGAGGATGGTGTTCGCCTCGGGCACGCCGCTGTCCATGGCCAGCCGGGCGTTCGCGACGAGGTGACGGTATTCGCCGTGCACCGGCAGCACGTTCTTCGGCTTGACGATGTTGTAGCAGTACAGCAGCTCCCCGGCGGCGGCGTGCCCGGAGACGTGCACCTTCGCGTTGCCCTTGTGCACCACGTTCGCACCGAGCCTGGTCAGGCCGTCGATGATCCGGTAGACCGCGTTCTCGTTGCCGGGGATGAGGCTGGAGGCCAGGACGACGGTGTCGCCGTGGCCGACCTCGATCTGGTGGTCCCGGTTGACCATCCGGCTGAGCACCGCCATCGGCTCGCCCTGGGAGCCGGTCGACATGTAGACGATCTTGTCGCCTGGGATGTTGCCGGCCTTCTTGAAGTCGACCAGCACCCCCTCCGGCACTTTGAGGTAGCCGAGGTCGGCGGCGATGGTCATGTTGCGCACCATCGAGCGGCCGAGCAACGCCACCCGGCGGCCGTTGGCGTGCGCGGCGTCGAGGACCTGCTGCACCCGGTGCACGTGGCTGGAGAAGCTGGCGACGATGACCCGGCGCGGCGCCCGGGCGATCACGTCCTCCAGCACGGGCCCGATCAGGCGCTCGGACGGGGTGAAGCCGGGGACATCCGCGTTGGTCGAGTCGACCAGGAACAGGTCGACGCCCTCGGTGCCGAGGCGCGCGAATTCGCGCAGGTCGGTGAGCCGGCCGTCCAGGGGCAGCTGGTCCATCTTGAAGTCGCCCGTGTGCAGCACCGTGCCGCCCTCGGTCTTGATCGCCACGGCGAGGGCGTCGGGAATCGAGTGGTTGACGGCGACGAACTCCAGGCTGAACGGGCCGAGCCGCTCGGTCTGCCCCTCGGCCACCTGCAGCGTGTACGGGGTGATCCGGTGCTCCTTGAGCTTGGCCTCGATGAACGCGAGGGTGAGCCCGGAGCCGATCAGGGGGATGTCCTGGCGGAGTTTGAGCAGGTACGGGACGGCACCGATGTGGTCCTCATGGCCGTGCGTGAGCACGACGCCGAGGATGTCGCCCAGGCGGTCTCGGATGGGGCCGAAGTCCGGCAGGATCAGGTCGACGCCCGGCTGGTGCTCCTCGGGGAACAGCACGCCGCAGTCCACGATCAGGATCTTGCCGTTGATCTCGAAGGAGGTCATGTTCCGGCCGATTTCGCCCAGGCCTCCGATCGGGATGATCCGGAGGGTCCCGGGCTCGAGTGCGGCCGGTTCGTATACGTCGCCTGGCATATGCCCTCCCGGGGCTCTTTCGTTTAGCGGGTCGTGCCGGCGATCCTGGGCAGCGCCCCTCCGGCCGCGGCGTTGCGGTCGGGCCGGAAGTTGGAGAAGTCCACGCCCGGGATGCCGGTGACCAGGTCGATTTCGTCTTCGATCTGGGCGGCTTCCCACTCTTCCGGCCCGACGAGGGGCAGGCGCACGCGCGGGCTGCCGATCCGGCCGAGGCCGTGCAGGATGTACTTCACCGCGACGGTGCCCGGCACGTGGGTCATGCACGCCCGCACCAGCGGTTCGAGTTGCTTGTGGGCGGCGGTGGCCGTCTTCAGGTCGCCGGCGTTGACCGCGTCGACCATCTGCCGGTAGGGGGTGGCCGCGATATTCGCGGTGACGCCGATCAGCCCGGTGGCGCCGATGGCCAGGTGCGGCAGCACGTTGGGGTCGTCGCCGGAGAAGTACAACAGGTCGGTCTGGTTGAGCACCCGGCTGACCTGGGCGAGGTCGCCCTTGGCGTCCTTCACGGCGAGGATGTTCGGGTGCTTGGCGGCGCGGAGGATGGTCGCGTACTCGATCGGGATGCCGGTGCGGCCCGGGATGTCATAGAGGATGACCGGGAGGTCGGTGGCATCCGCGATCATGCGGAAGTGGGTGAGCACGCCGGCCTGGGTGGGCTTGTTGTAGTACGGGGTGACGATCATGTTGCCGTCGGCGCCCGCCTTCTCGCTCTGCTTGGCGAGCTGCATGGCATGGGCGGTCTCGTTGGAACCGCCGCCGGTGATGATTTTCGCCCGGCCGGCGGAGACATCCTTGCCGACCTCGACCAGGCGGATCTTCTCCGGGTCGGTCAGGGTGGAGGTCTCGCCGGTGGTGCCGGTGACGACGATGCCGTCCGCTCCCGCCCGGATCACATCGTCGATGTGCTGGGCGACGCCGGGCCAGTCGACCTCCCCGTCGGCAGTGAAGGGAGTCACCAGGGCGACGAGCACCTGGCCGAATGGATTCGATGGCGTAGTCACGATTACAGGCTAGCGGCTCGGCGGGTTTGCCTGCAGCCCGGTCGTAACACGGGGTCGCAACACAGGTCGCGACACGGGCCGCGACACCGGGCCCCCGGCCCCGGGGTCAGGGGTCAGGGGGCGACTCGGCCGTTCGTGTTGAACGCGTCGTAGGTGAGCGGCATGAGTTCGGCGAAGAAATCCTCCATCTTCTCCGCGCACATTTCGATCTCGCGCTGCGGGAACGACGGGAAGTGCGTCCCTTCGCGCTTCGTGCGCAGGCTGAGGAAGTTCATCAGCGAGCGGGCGTTCATGGTGACGTACATCGACGAGTAGATGTTCAGCGGCAGGATGATCCGCGCGACTTCGCGGGCGACGCCGGCCTCCAGCATCCGCTGGTAGGCGCCGTAGGCGTGCACGGACACGTCGCGGGTCTGCTGCTCGACCAGGGCGGTCTGCTCGGCCGAGCCGGGCAGGAAGTCGTAGGCTCCCGGCTTGCCGACCTGGAGCAGGTTGCGCTCGGGGGCGGGAACGTAGAAGACCGGGTTCAGCTCGCGGTAGCGGCCCGATTCTTCGTTGTAGGAGGCGATGCGGTGGCGCATGAACTCGCGGAACACGAAGATCGGCGCCTGCACGTAGAAGGTCATCGAGTTGTGCTCGAACGGCGAACCGTGGCGGTCGCGCATCAGGTAATTGATCAACCCACGGTCGCGCTTCAGGTCGGCCTCGGATTCCGAGCCCTCCAGGCGGCTCTCCTCGAGGGTTTGCTCGCCCTGGGTCGACACCCGGGCTGCGAACAGCACGTCGGAGTCGTGGGCGCTGGCGCGAACCAGTTCAACGGTCACATCGGAGCGAAACTCAATCTCAGGCACGGCGTAAACGATACCCGGTGCCGCGTGCCCGCCGAGCCGTGGCTCGCCGCCCGGTCCCGCGTAACCTGTTGTCACAGACCGGGATCCGGAGTTTGCCCGCGTAACGTTGCGAGCATGAATCCTCTCACCGCGCTCACCGTCATCCTGGCGCTCGTCGCGGCCGCGACCGCGCTGGGCCTGGTCTGGCGTGCCCGGCAGGGGCGAATCGCGACGGTCTCCGGGGTGGTCATCACGCCGACGGATGTTGCCAGCGACGTCCCGTTCGGCCGGAACGCCACCCTGCTCCAGTTCTCCACCGAGCTGTGCGCGCGCTGCCCCGGCACGAGCCGACTGCTGGCCGGAGTCGCGGGCTCCCGCCCCGGCGTCGCTCACCTCGATGTCGACCTCACCCACCGCGCGGACCTCGCCAACCGGTACCGGGTCATGCAGACGCCGACCACGCTCATCCTTGACGGCGCCGGCCGGGTTCGGGCCCGAATCGGCGGGGTTCCGCACCGCTCCGGCATCGCCCGACACCTCGACGACCTCACCGGGAGCAACAATGTCAGCCTCGCCCGCTAGGCCCCGGATCGACCCGCGCGGCCCACGGTTCGTCGCCGGGATCACCGCCGCGCTGCTCCTGGCCGTGGTCTTCCTCGCCCTGACCGGGGCATCCGTTGCAGCGCTTCTGCTGCTCACCGTGCTGGCGGCGCTGTTCGCCTGGGGCGCATTCGCCGGTGCCGGGCGGCATCCGTTCGGGCTGCTGTTCAAACGGTACGTGCGGCCGAGGCTGGCCGCGCCGGCCGAGCTGGAAGACCCGGCTCCGCCGACCTTCGCGCAGGGCGTGGGCCTGGTCGTCAGCCTGATCGGCGTCATCCTGGGCCTGGTCGGCCTTTCCGGCGGCCTCGCGGCCGCCGCGGCTGCCGCCTTCGTCGCGGCCTTCCTCAACGCCGCGTTCGACTACTGCCTCGGCTGCCAGCTCTACCTGCTGCTCGTGCGCGCCGGCGTGCTGGGCCGCTCCGGGAGGGTCGGCGGCGCAGCATAGAGCGGCCCGCTGGGCGGCAATCAGGTTCCGAGGTCGCGCGGCGGTTAGGCTGGGGTTCCACTTCCAGGAGGTATCACCATGGCTCTGACCAGCGAAGCAACAACAGTGTGGACCGGCGACCTGATGTCGGGTCGCGGCACCACCACTCTCGACTCGTCGCACGCCGCGGAATTTCCCGTCACCTGGGCGGCGCGCGCAGAGGGCACGCCCAACACGACCAACCCGGAGGAACTGCTCGGCGCGGCCCACTCCGCCTGCTTCTCGATGGCGCTGGCGAACGCGCTCGCTGCCGCCGGCCACACGCCGGAGAGCATCCAGACCACCGCGGCGGTCACCTTCCAGCCTGGAACCGGAGTCGTCGGCAGCCACCTGCTCGTGAGCGCCCGGATCCCGGGCATGACCGAGGAAGCCTTCGAGGCCTTCGCCGAGGACGCCAAGCAGAACTGCCCGATTTCCAAGGCACTGACCGGCATCCCGATCACGATCGAGGCGGAACTGGCCTGAGCCGGGGCTGCGGCGCCATGCGAGTCCTGATCGCCGGGGCATCCGGCCTGATCGGCACCGAGCTCTCCCGCCAACTCGAGGAGGCCGGCCACACAGTGCTCCGCCTGGTGCGGAGCGAACCGCGCACGAGCGGCGAAATCCGCTGGGACCCGGCGGGGGCGGGCCTCGCGGCCGGCGTGCTCGACGGCGTCGACGCGGTCGTCAACCTGTCCGGCGCCTCCCTGGCCCGCCTTCCGTGGACCCCGGCGTACCGACGGGAGATCCTGCGTTCCCGCGTGCGGGCGACGCGTGCCCTCACCGATGCGATGCGGCAGAGCGCAACGCCGCCCGCGGTGCTGCTGAACGCCTCGGCGATCGGCATCTACGGCAACCGGCCGGGCGAAACGCTCACCGAGGAATCCCCGCCGGCACAGGATTTCCTCGCCGGCGTCGTCTCCGCCTGGGAACGCGAAGCCCTGCGCGCGCCCGAGCAGACCCGGGTCGTGACCTTCCGCACCGGGCTCGTGCTCGAGCGCGGCGGCGCCCTCAAGCCGCTGCTGCCGATCGTCCGGCTCGGGCTGGGCGGACCGCTCGGCCGCGGCACCCAGCACTGGTCGTGGATCAGCCTGCATGACGAGGCCGCGGCCATCGTGCACCTGCTCACCTCGACTCTGAGCGGCCCGGTCAACCTGGTCGGGCCCACCCCGGCGACGGCGAACGACGTGATCAGGGCGGTGGCGAGGGCCCTGCACCGCCCCTTTTTCATCCCCGTTCCGGAGTTCGTGCTCACCCTCGCGCTGCAGGATGCCGCCCGGCAGCTGCTCCTGGCCGACCAGCAGGTGAGCTCCGCGAAACTGCAGGCCGACGGCTTCGTCTTCACCCACCGCACCGCCGCCGAGGCCGTCGACCACATGCTCCGCGCCTGACTTCCCCCGTCTTCCCCCGTCTTCCCCCCGCGAAACCGCAGTCGTGCGCGTTATGAACGCGTTTTAGCGCGCACAACTGCGGTTTCGCGGAGGCGGGGAAGGCGGGTTACGCGCGGCGTTCGAGAGCGATGGCGGTGCGGATGGCGCCACGCGCGCGGCGCCGGTCCCCCGAGGCGTCGTAGGCGAGCCCGAGCCGGAACCAGGCGCGCCAGTTTTCCGGGTCGGCCTCCGCCGCTTCGCGGAAGCGGGGGAAATCGGCGTCGGCCGCGTCCCGGTAGGGCCGCCCACTGGGCCGGGACGGAAGCTCGTCGACGGGCAGTTCGCCCTCGGCGTCCAGGCGCCGCAGCAGCCGCTCCGAGCCCAGCCCGAACTGCAGCTCGCGGGCGAGCGCCCAGACCCCGACGATGGGCAGGATGATCAGCGCCCCGCCGATCACGATACCGATCGGCTCGCCGGTCAGCATAAACTTCACGGCCTGCCAGCCCACGAGGACCAGGTAGACCAGGAGCAGCAGGGCCATCAGCGCGGCGGCCAGGCGACCCCTCATTCCGCTGCCCCGGACGTGGCGGCGGAGCCGGCGGCGCGCGGCGAGCCGGCGCCGGCCTCGCCCAGGCCGAGGTCGACGATCCGGTCCAGGCCGACGGTCACCCCGCGGGCCGTGCGGGTGGCCGCGAGGGCCAGCAGGATGCCGCGCTCGTAGGCCTCGGCCGAGAGCGTGTTGTGGCTGATGGTCAGCGTCTCGCCCGGTCCGCCGAGGAACACGTCCTGGCGGGCGAGGAGGCCGTCCAGCCGCAGGCTGTGCACGGGCACACTGGAGACCTGCTGGCCGCGGGCGCGCTGGTCGGTGTGCGGGGCCGAGACCGGGCCGAGGCCGGCCCGCGCCCGCCCGATCAGCTCGGCCGTGCGCACCGCCGTGCCCGACGGCGAGTCGACCTTGCCGGCCTGGTGCGCCTCGACGATCTCGATCGAGTCGAAGAAGCGGGCGGCCTGGGCGGCGAATGCCGACCCGAGCACGGAGCCGATGGAGAAGTTGGGGATGATGACGACGCCCGCATCGTCCAGGCCGGCGAGGCGGAAGGCGAGCGAGTCGATCCGCTCCTGCGACCAGCCGGACGTGCCGACGAGCACCCGGATGCCGTGGTCGACGGCGAACTCGACCACGCGCTGGCTGACGCCCGGCGCTGTCAGGTCGACGGCGACATCCGCCCCGAGCATCTCGGAGAGCGCACTCTTCGAGTCCAGCCGGGCGACGAGTTCGTAGCCGTCGGTGTCTTCAATGAGCGAGGAAACCAGGCGGCCCATCTTGCCCGTTGCGCCGATAACGGCCACCCGTGTTGTCATGTTCCCAATCTACCAAGCGCGACCTTGCGGGCCCGACGTAGCCTAGGGGCATGCCTGAATTCAGAGAAGTGTCGGTGACGGATGCGCCGGCGCTCACCCTGCTCACCCAATACTTCAGCGACCGCGCGTCGTCGTTCCCGTCGGCTCAGGGCAGCTACCGCACCACCCTGCCCGTCGCGGAGGAGTTCCTGCCGCCGCGGGGCGTGTTCTTGCTGGTGGAGGAGGGACATTCCGGCCGCTACGTCGGCTGCGGCGGGGTGCGGCGCATCGCCGACTCCCCGGCCGGCGCCGTGCGGTACGAGATCAAGCACCTGTGGCTGCAGCCGCACGTGCGCGGCCTCGGCTGGGGGCGCGTGCTGCTGGGCGAGCTGGAGAGCCGGGCGAGCGCGTTCGGCGCCGGCGAGGTCGTGCTCGACACGAACGCCAGCCTCGAGGCGGCCGGGGCCCTGTACCGGAAAGCGGGTTACGAGGACATCGCGCCGTACAACGACAACCCCAACGCCACGAACTGGTACCGCAAGGCGCTGGTCAGCCAGGAGCGGGCCGAGGCCTAAAAGAGAAGCTGGTCCGGCAGCCCGGTTCGGAGCTCGACCGGCAGGTGCCCGAGGTCGTTGTGGGTCACCAGCGTCCAGGGCCGCCCGGGCTTCTGCTGCAGCACGGTGAGCCCGCAGTTGGCCTGGTTGATGCTGATCCAGCGCCAGTCGGGAGCACCGAGCACCTCGCGGACGAACCAGGCAATGACGAAGTTGTGGGTGATCAGGAGGTCGTGGCGTTCACCGCGCCTGGAGCGGAGGAATTCGGCCGCTGCGTCTTCCATCTGGGCCCGGCCGGCCTCGATCTGGGCCTCGGAGACCGCGCCGAAGAACGGGTCGAAGGCCGAGGGCATCTCCGGCGTCTTTCCGGTGGGGATGCAGTCCATCAGCAGCGCGGACGGCTCGGAGGTGAGGGCGGGAAGCCTTTCGGCGATGATGTCCGCCGTCTCCGCCGCGCGCTGCAGCGGCGAGTGCCAGGCGCCGGTGAACGGGACTCCCCCGAGTCGTTCGGCGATCAGGTGGGCCTGGCGCTTGCCGCGCGGCGACAGCGGGCCGTCCGGGAGGCCGTGCTCGGCGTCCTGCTGTTCGCCGTGGCGAACCAGGTAGAGGTAGTGGGGCACGGTGTCTCTTTCGTTGTCTTGCTGCGGAAAGCGCGAAGCGCGGCTGCGGGCGGAGCGCGCTACGGCTAGTGCCTGGCGGCGGTGAGGGCCGCTGTGAACGCGTCGTCATCGAGGGCGCCGACGGCGGCGACCGAGATGGGACCGGCGACCAGCTCGGCGGCGAGCTCCTGCACGTCCTCGGCCGTCACGAGCGCCAGGCGTCGGAGCGCCTCGTCGAGATCCACAAACTCCCCCAGGGTGATTTCCGAGCGACCGAGCCGGGACATGCGGGTGTCCGAGTCCTCGAGGGCGAGGGCGGATGCCCCGGACAGCTGCCCGGAGGCCCGCTTCATCTCGTCGGCGGTGACGCCGCCTTCGGCGAGCCGGTTCAGCTCGCCGAGCATCAGCTCGACCACCTGCCCCGCCTTCGCCGGGGTGCAGCCGGCGTACATGCCGAACAGCCCGGCATCCGAGTATCCGGGCGCGAACGAGTAGACGGAGTAGGCCAGGCCGCGCTTCTCGCGCACCTCCTGGAACAGGCGGGATGACATGCCGCCGCCGAAGATCGAGTTGAGCACGCTCATCGTGACGCGGCGGTCGTCGGCCGCGAGCAGGCCCGGGACACCCACGAGGAGGTTCGCCTGCTCCAACGGGCGCCGCACGATCGTGACCGGGTCGCCCTGGCTGATCAGCGCGGCCCGGCCGGTGCGGCGGGCGACCGGGGCCGCATATTCGCCCAGGTCCCAGCCGGCGAGGAGCAGGGCACGGGTGACGGCGGCCACGAGCACGTCGTGGTCGACCGCGCCGGCGACCGTGACGACGAGGTCCTGCGGGCGGTAGTTGGCGCGGTAGTGCTCCCAGACGGCGGCGCGGGTGGCGGCCTGGATCGTTTCGCGGGTGCCGCCGATCGGGCGACCGAGCGGGTGGGCGCCCATGACGGCCTCGAAGAATCGCTCGTTCGCGACATCCGCCGGGTCGTCGTCGGCCATCGCCAGCTCTTCGAGGATGACGCCGCGCTCGTTCTCGAACTCCACCGGGTCGAGCAGGGAGGAGGTGATCATGTCGGTGAGCACCTCGACGGCCATCGACAGGTCGCGGTCCTGTACCTTGGCGTAGTAGCAGGTGTATTCTTTGGCCGTCATGGCGTTGTGTTCGCCGCCGACCGAGTCGAAGGCGACCGCGATGTCGAGTGCGGTGCGTTTCTGCGTGCCCTTGAAAAGCAGGTGCTCCAGGAAGTGCGTCGAACCGAAGTGACCTGGCTGCTCGTCGCGTGAACCGACCGCGACCCAGTAGCCGATCGTCAGGCTGCGGCTGCCCGGAACGTGTTCGCTCAGGATGCGCACGCCGCTGGGTAGCACGCTTCGGCGCACCAGCGACTCACCGGCGGCCCGGAAAGAGAGTTCGGCCAGGTCCAGGGGGAACTCAACAGCACCGTTCATGTCACTGACAACCTTACGACACCGCCCGGCCGGGCGTCCCACCGGTCGGCCACGACAGACTGGTCTGTCTAGCCGTTTTGTGCTAGCGTTTAGCCACCGGCGCACGCCGGGCGTGCCCTGAATCGCGGCGCGACACGCGCGACGCGGAGGAGCAGCACGNCGAGGCGGCACCAACACCGGCGAGGCCGACCACGCACGCGAAGGTGCGTATCCTCGCCACCGCAGACGGCCTGTTCTACAGCGAGGGTGTGCACACGGTCGGTGTCGATCGCATCATCAGTGAGGCGAAGGTCACCAAGGCCACGTTCTACAAGTACTTCCGTTCGAAGGACAGCCTGATCGTGGCCTACCTCCAGGGGCGGGACACGCGGGCCCGCGACTTCGTGGCGGACGTCGCCCTGCGCTACGACAGCCCCGAGCAGCGGCTGCGCGGCATCGTGGACGAGATCGCCGACGAGGTCATGCGCCCCGGGTTTCACGGCTGCCCGTTCATCAACGCGGCGGCCCAGTTCGCCGACCCGCGGCATCCGGTGCGCGAGGCCGTTGCCGCTCACCGCGAGTGGTACGGCACGACGATCGAGGGCCTGTTCCGCGGCATGGGGCACTCCCACCCCGGCGACGCCGCCGACGACTTCTTCCTCGCCCGTGACGGGGCCTACGCCGGCGCCAACCTGGGCGACCCCATCGCCGCGCATGCCGCGCTGCAGCGCGCGATCCAGCGCGTTATCGCCGAGATCCCGTAGCCGGGCCGGGGGCGGCCGACGCCCGGTCGAGTTCGACCATCTCGCCTCGGCCGAGCCGGATGCCCGCGGCCGCCACGAGCGCGTCCACTTGCTCCGGCAGGCTGGCGCCGGCGACGGGCACGAAGGTTCCGTCCCGGGCCAGCAGCCAGGCGAGGGCAATCGTCGCCGGTTCCACGCCGTGTTCATCCGCGATCCGGTCGACCACGGCGAGCGTCCGCAGCGCGTGGCGGTTCAGGTAACCGGCGGCGCGTTCGGCCCTGGCCGTTCCGGCGGCCTCGGCCCTGGTGCGATACCGGCCGGCCAGGAAGCCATGAGCCAGCGCGAAGTACGGCAGCACCGTCATCCCCTGCGCATGGGTCACCAGGGCGAGGGACGATTCGAAGGGCTCGCGGTGCACAAGGTTGTAGTGCGTTTCCAGGGCCACGAACCGGGGCAGGCCGTTGGCGGAAAGCACCCTCGCCTCCATCAGCCGTTCGGCGGTGAAGTTCGAGGCGGCCAGGTAGCGCACCTGGCCGCGGCGGATGAGGACGTCGATGGCGCCGAGGCTCTCCTCGAGGGGAACCTCCGGATCGTCCAGGTGGAAGTAGAGCAGGTCGATGTAGTCGGTGCCCAGCCGTTCCAGGGAAGCCTGCACGGCGCCGGTGATGCTCTCGGCGCTCAGGCCGGGGTGGTCCCGGTTCCGGCCGATCTTGGTCGCGATCACCGTGTCGCCTCGAGCCCCGCGGCTGCGCAGCCACGAGCCGATGATCACCTCGCTGCGTCCTGCCGCGTAACTGTCGGCCGTGTCGAGGAAGTTGCCGCCCAGGTCGCGGTGCCGGTCGAGGACGCGCATGGCGGCACTCCCGTCGATTGTCCAGCCGAAGACGCTGCAGCCGAGGGCGAGCGGGTGCACCAGCAGGTCCGTGTCCGCGATCGGATGCCTGGCCGCGGCGCCCTGGGGCGCCGGGACCGCTCCGGACACGGGCGCCGACTGCACCGGGACCGGCGCCGAAATGGGCGGCGGGCCGGCGGAGAGGGGCTGCCGCGGGCGTGACCCCTGTGGGGGCCGGGGACTGAGCGACCTGTGCGAGGCATGGGTCGCTGACCGGGGCGCTGGGAACCGAGGCATGGCTCTCCCTTCCCGTTGCCTGCTGCTGTGCCCCGAGAATAATCCCCGTTCCCGGTCTTTCCGAGGGGCTTGCGGGAACCGTTATCCAAGCGGTGCGCTCACGCGGCGCCCCTGCCCGCGAGCCGCTTCAGCTTCCTCGAAGCGCGCCGGGCTATCCTCGGCGGATGACAGCATCGACGCTTTACGAGATCCCGCTCACCCTCATCGACGGCACGGAGACGACGTTCGACCGGTTCAGGGGCAAGACGGTGCTCGTCGTCAACGTCGCCTCGAAGTGCGGCTTCACCCCTCAGTACGCGGGCCTGGAGGCGCTGTACCGCAGGTACAAGGACGAGGGCTTCGTGGTGCTCGGCCTGCCCTGCAACCAGTTCATGGGCCAGGAGCCGGGCGACGAGGCCGATATCGCGTCGTTCTGCGAACTGAACTTCGGCGTGAGCTTCCCGCTGACCGAGAAGGTGGATGTGCGGGGCAAGCACCAGCATCCGCTCTACGCGGAACTGACGACCTTCAAGAGCGGCCCGCTGCCGGGACTGATCAAGTGGAACTTCGAGAAGTTCCTGGTCAACTCCGCCGGCCAGGTCGTCGACCGCTTCGCGTCGACGGTGGAACCCGAATCCGAGCAAATCGTGCGGGCCATCTCCCGCGAAACCGCAGTTGTGCGCGCCAAGACGCCGGAATAACGCGCACAACTGCGGTTTCGCGGGATGTGGCGAGGGGTCAGGGGGCTTCGGCTCGGCGGAGGACCGCCTCGGCGTGGCGCAGCAGCGGGCCGTCGATCATCCGTCCCTGGTACTGGAAGACGCCGCCTTCCGTGGCCGAGGCCTCGAGGATCGCCCAGGCGTAGGCGATCTCCGCGGCGGTCGGCCGGTAGGCGTCCCGGATGACGGCGACCTGGCCGGGGTGGATGCAGGCCGTTGCCCGGAACCCGCTGGCCACGGCGTCTTCGGCCTCGGCGGCGAGGCCGGTGATGTCGGCGATGGCCAGGAACACGCTGTCGATGGCGGCCTTGTCGTGCGCGCCGGCGGCCAGGAGCACGGAGGACCTGGCGTGGCGGGCGACGGCGCGGTAGCTGCCGTCGGCGAAGCGGCTCGAGCTTCCGCCGAGCGAGGCAATGAGGTCTTCGGCCCCCCACATCAACGCGACCACATTGGGCACCGCGGCGATCTCAGGCGCGGCGAGGATGCCCGCGGCCGTTTCGCAGAGGGCGATCACGTCGTACGCGGGCAGCGCCTCCAGCTGTGCGGCGCTGACCGCCTTGGGCAGCATGACCGTGCGGTACAGCGTCTGTTCCAGCGCAGCCAGGTCGAGTTCGAAGTCCTCGGTGCCGACCGCGTTGACCCGCACGACGGTGCGCGCGGGATCCAGCGGGTTCGCGATCAGTGACACCCGCGCGTCGGCGCGGGCGTCGGGGCTGACGGCATCCTCGAGATCGATGATGACCGCGTCGGCCCGTGCGGCCGCCTTCGCGTAGCGCTCCGGCCGGTCGGCCGGGCAGAAGAGGAGGGCCGGGCCCAGGTCGAAGCTCACGGCGCCGAGTCCTTGCACCAGACCATGACGGTGCGGATCGCGGTCGCCACGACGTCGCCGTGCTGGTTGCGGGCCGTGTGTTCGAGCGTCAGGATGCCCTGGCCCGGCCGGGAGCCGGAGAGCCGTTTGTCGGTCACGATCGTCTCGGAGTACATGGTGTCGCCATGATAAAGCGGATGCGGGAACTTCACCTCGGCGAAGCCCAGGTTCGCCACGATCGTGCCCTGGGTGAGCTGCGCGACGGAACTGCCGACCAGGGTGGACAGCGTGAACATCGAGTTCATCAGCCGCTGGCCGAACGGCTGGGTGGCCGACCAGGCCGCGTCGAGGTGCAGCGACTGCGTGTTCATCGTCATGGTCGTGAACAGCACGTTGTCGGCCTCGGTGACCGTGCGGCCGGGGCGGTGCAGGTAGCGCGCGGCCAGGTCGAACTCCTCGAAGTACAGCCCGCGCTGCTCGATCACGGTGCGGTCGCCGGTCATACGCTGACCTCGTGTTCCTCGACCAGCAGCTCGGCGCCGGTCGCCGCGATGACCTGCTCCACCGTGACGCCGGGCGCGAGCTCGCGCAGCACGAGGCCGTCGGGGGTGACGTCGATCACGGCGAGGTCGGTGATGATGCGGTCGACGCAACCCCGGCCGGTCAGCGGCAGCGAGCAGCGTTCGAGGATCTTCGGGTTGCCGGCGCGGTCGGTGTGCTCCATCATGACGATCAGGCGCTTGGCCCCGAAGACGAGGTCCATCGCCCCGCCCATGCCCTTGACCATCTTGCCGGGGACCATCCAGTTGGCCAGGTCGCCGTTCGCGGCGACCTCCATCGCCCCGAGCACCGCCACGTCGACGTGTCCGCCGCGGACCATGCCGAAGGATGCCGCGGAGTCGAAGAACGCCGCGCCCTGGTTGACCGTGACGGTTTCCTTGCCCGCGTTGATCAGGTCCGGGTCGACGTTGTCGTCGGTGGGGTACGGCCCGACACCGAGGATGCCGTTCTCGGCGTGCAGGACGACCTCGATGTCATCCGGAATGTAGTTCGGAATCAGCGTGGGCATGCCGATGCCGAGGTTGACGTACTGGCCGTTTTCGAGCTCCAGGGCGACGCGCGCCGCGAGCTCCTCGCGGGTGAGGCTCATGCGCCGAACTCCTTGGTGGCTGGGGTGATGGGGGCGCCGGTGATGGTGCGCTTCTCGATCCGCTTTTCGATCGCTCCGACGACGACGACACGCTGCACGAAGATGCCCGGCGTGTGGATGTGCTCGGGGTCCAGCTCGCCGGGCTCGACGAGCTCCTCGACCTGGGCGATCGTGATCCGCCCGGCCATGGCGGCGAGCGGGTTGAAGTTCGCGGCGGCCGCGTGGAAGACGAGGTTGCCGTAGCGGTCGCCCTTCGCTGCGTGCACGAGGGCGAAGTCGGGGGTGACCGAGTGCTCCATCACGTAGTCGGCGCCGTCGAAGCTGCGCACCTCCTTGGGCTCGGACGCCTTCGCGACCGTGCCGTCCGTGTTGTAGCGCTGCGGCAGCCCGCCTTCGCTGACCTGGGTGCCGACGCCGGCCGGGGTGAAGAAGGCGGGGATTCCGGCGCCGCCGGCGCGCAGCTTCTCGGCGAGCGTGCCCTGGGGGGTCAGCTCGACCTCGAGCTCGCCGGAGAGGAACTGGCGTGCGAATTCCTTGTTCTCGCCCACGTAGGAGCTGATCGTGCGGCGGATGCGGTGGTCTTCGAGCAGCCGCCCGAGTCCCCAGCCGTCGACGCCGCAGTTGTTGCTGATCGTCTCGAGGTCGGTCGTGCCCTGCGCGTGCAGGGCCTCGATCAGGTTCTCGGGGATGCCGCACAGCCCGAAGCCGCCGACGGCGAGGGATGCCCCATCCGGAACGTCGGCGACGGCCTCCGCCGCACTCGCCACAACTTTGTCAATCATTTCGATCTCCCGTTCTGCATGCACTCACGATAGGGCCAGGTCGGCTCGTCCGTCACACCATCGGTGCGTCGTCGGGCTCGGCCATCGTGGCGATCGCTGCGATGGTGGCGACAATCTGGTCGAGCTTGACCAGGTCGCCTGGCTTGAAGGTGACGCTGACGACGCCGGCCGTTGCCGCGGTGAGCTTGTGTTCCATCTTCATGGCCTCGACCGTGAGGATGGTCTGGCCGATCTCGACGAGGTCGCCCGAGGCGGCGTGCACGGCGATGACGGTCCCGGGCATGGGCGAGCGCACGTCGGGGCTGGCCGCGCCCTCGACGCGGTCGCGGCCGGCGAGTTGCTCGGCCAGCTGCTCGGCGCGGGAGCGGCGGCGCAGGTCGACCGAGAACCCGTCGCTGCCGATCCACAGCCGCCGGCCGTCCCGGACCAGGTCGAGCACGCGGCTCACCCCGTCGAGCTCGATGCTGAAGGCGCCGGGGCGGCCGGCCACCTCGGCCAGGCTCGCCGGCGCGGGCTCGCCGGCGCCGACGGCGACGGATGCCGCATCCGGGCCACCCTCGACCCGCACGTCGACCGACTCGGTCGCGCTCACGGCCAGGTTGTACCGGGCCTGGCGGTGCGGGCCCATCCGCCAGCCGCTCGGGCGGGACCAGACCGGGTTCTCCCCCGACCAGGCCTGCGCGTGCAGGAACAGCGCCGCTGCGGCGTAGACGTGGTCGTCGGCCGCGCGGAAGCCGAGGCCCGGGAGCTTGCGCTCGATCAGGCCGGTGTCGAGGTGCCCGGCGCGGACGTCCTCATCCTGCACCAGGAGCCGGAGGTATTCGATGTTGGTGCGCACGCCGAGCACGACCGTGTCGGCGAGGGCGCGGTCGAGGCGGGACAGCGCCTCGGCGCGGGTGGGCGCCCAGGCGATGACCTTGGCGAGCATCGGATCGTAGTCGGAGGAGATCGCCAGCCCCGGGGTGAGGGCGCTGTCGACGCGGATGCCTTCGCCGCACGCCTCCTCGAGCCGCAGCACCGTGCCGGTGGTCGGCAGGAAGCCGCGCTCGGGGTTCTCGGCGTAGACGCGGGCCTCGACCGCGTGCCCGGTGAGCACGACGTCCTGCTGGGCCAGCGGCAGGGTCTCCCCCGCCGCCACGCGCACCTGCCACTCGACGAGGTCGAGCCCGGTGACCATCTCGGTGACCGGGTGTTCCACCTGGAGCCGGGTGTTCATCTCCATGAAGAAGAACTCGTCGGGCGCGGCATCCGAGACCAGGAACTCGACGGTCCCGGCGCCGGTGTAGCCGACGCTGCGGGCGGCGGCGCAGGCGGCCTCGCCGATCCGGGCGCGGGTGTCCGCGTCGAGCAGGGGCGACGGGGCCTCTTCGATGACCTTCTGGTGGCGGCGCTGCAGGGAGCACTCGCGTTCGCCGAGGTGGATGACGTTGCCGTGGTTGTCCGCGAGCACCTGCACCTCGATGTGCCGGGGTGCGCTGACGAACCGTTCGATCAGCAGGGTGTCGTCGCCGAACGCGCTGGATGCGACGCGGCGGGCGGTCACGAGCGCGCCGGCGAGGTCGCCCGCTCGCTCGACGAGGTGCATGCCCTTGCCGCCGCCGCCGGCGGACGGCTTGATCAGCATCGGGTAGCCGACGCCCTCAGAGGCGGCGATGAGCTGCTCGTCGCTCTGGCCGGGCAGGGACACCCCGGGGACGACCGGCACACCGGACTCCGCCACGTGGTTCTTCGAGCGGATCTTGTCGCCCATCATGTTCAGCGCGTGCACGCTGGGCCCGATGAAGACGACGCCGGCGTCGGAGCAGGCCCGGGCGAAGGCCTGGTTTTCGGAGAGGAAGCCGTAGCCGGGGTGGATCGCCTGGGCGCCGGTGCGGGCGGCGGCGTCGAGGATGGCCTCGATGCTGAGGTAGCTCAGCTGGGGCTTCGCGGGGCCGATCCGCACCGCGACATCCGCGAGCGAGACGTGCAGGGCACCGCGGTCGGCGTCGCTGTAGACGGCGACCGAGCGGATGCCGAGCTCCCGCAGCGTGCGGATGATGCGGCAGGCGATTTCGCCGCGGTTGGCGACGAGGACGGTGTGGAACATGGTCATGGTCTCTCTCACATCCGGAAGAGGCCGAAGGCGGTCTCGGGTAGCGGGGTGGCGGCGCAGACGTCGAGGGCCAGGCCGAGCACGGTCCTGGTGTCCAGCGGGTCGATCACGCCGTCGTCCCAGAGGCGGGCGGTCGAGTAGTAGGGGCTGCCCTGGTGCTCGTACTGTTCCTTGATCGGGGCTTTGAAGGCGGCCTCGTCCTCGGCCGACCATTCCTCGCCCCGGCCCTCGTACTGCTCCCGTTTCACGGTGGCGAGCACGGAGGAGGCCTGCGCGCCGCCCATCACGGAGATGCGGCTGGCCGGCCACATCCAGAGGAAGCGCGGCGAGTAGGCGCGCCCGCACATCGAGTAGTTGCCGGCGCCGAAGGATCCGCCGATGACGACGGTGAGCTTGGGCACGCGGGCGGTCGCCACGGCGGTGACCATCTTGGCGCCGTGCTTGGCGATTCCGCCGGCCTCGTAGTCCTTGCCGACCATGAATCCGGCCAGGTTTTGCAGGAAGACCATCGGGATGCCGCGCTGGTCGCAGAGCTCGATGAAGTGCGCGCCCTTCATCGCCGACTCGGCGAACAGCACGCCGTTGTTGGCGATGATGCCGATCGGGTGCCCGTGCAGGCGGGCGAAGCCGGTGATCAGCGTCGTGCCGTATTCCTTCTTGAACTCGTGGAACTCGCTGCCGTCGACGATGCGCGAGATGACCTCGTGCACGTCGTACTGGCCCTGCACGTCGGTGGGGACGGCGCCGTAGAGTTCGGTTTCGTCGGCGACGGGTTCGACCGTCGGGAGGATGTCCCAGGCCGGCTGGGCAGGCCGGGGCAGGGTGGACACGATGTCGCGCACGATCTGCAGGGCGTGCTGGTCGTTCTCGGCGAGGTGGTCGGTGACTCCGGAGGTGCGGGCGTGCAGGTCGCCGCCGCCCAGCTCCTCTGCGGTGACGATCTCGCCGATCGCGGCCTTAACCAGCGGCGGGCCACCGAGGAAGATCGTGCCCTGGTTACGAACGATCACGGTCTCGTCGCTCATCGCCGGCACGTAGGCGCCGCCGGCGGTGCAGGACCCCATGACCGAGGCGATCTGCGGGATCTTCGCCGCGGACATCCGGGCCTGGTTGTAGAAGATCCGGCCGAAGTGCTCCTTGTCGGGGAAGACGTCGTCCTGCATCGGCAGGAACGCTCCGCCCGAGTCGACCAGGTAGACGCACGGGAGGCGGTTCTCGAAGGCGATCTCCTGCGCGCGGAGGTGCTTCTTGACCGTCATCGGGTAGTAGGTGCCGCCCTTGACGGTGGCGTCGTTGGAGATGACGAGAACCTGGCGGCCGTGGACGAGCCCGACGCCGGCGATGATGCCGGCGCCCGGGCAGGCGTCGTGGTACATGCCGTTGGCCGCGAGCGGAGCGATTTCGAGGAAGGGACTGCCTTCGTCGAGCAGCGCGTCGATGCGTTCGCGCGGCAGGAGTTTGCCGCGACCGATGTGGCGCTGCCGGGATTTCTCCGGGCCGCCGAGGGCCGCGAGCGCGAGGCGCTGCTGCAGGTCTGCGACGAGGGCGCGTTGGGCGGCGTCGTTCTCCGTGAAGGTCGGGCTGCTGGAGTCGATCCGACTCTCGAGTGTCTCCATTGACGTCTTCCCGTTGCTGCGTGCATCAAGTACAGTTAATGATCACTAACCGAAATTCAGGCTAGCCGGTCGTCGCCGAGATGTCCAGACGGGAAGCTCAATGGTCGACATGAGAGCCGCCGCGCCGGCCCCCCGGCCGGCGCCGGCCGCCGCGCCAACGCCCCGCAGCCTGGCCAAGGCCGACCGGCG
>NZ_SOHC01000062.1:0-16378 GCF_004403955.1 Cryobacterium sp. TMT1-2-1 | reverse complement strand
CGACGCCGGCCGCGGGCCCGCCGAGGGGCGGATCCTCGAGCGCCCAGAGCACCTTTGCGGCGGCGGCCCCGGCGGCCGGCCGGCTGGATTCGGGCCCGACGACGACGGTGCGCGCGGTCAGGGCGCGGGCATCGAGCGCGCGGGAGAGCAGCGTGCGTCCGGCGATCGTGACTGCCGCCTTGTCCACGCCGCCGAGCCGGCTGCCGCTGCCGCCGGCGAGCACGATCAGGTCGGGCACGACCCCAGCGGCCACGACCCCCGCGGGCACGACCCCGTCGCGCCTCATGACGTGAGCATGACCGTGACGAGGTCGCCGGCGGCCACCAGGGTGACATCCTCCGGCACGATGGCCAGCCCGGTCGCCTGGCCGAGCCCGGCGACGAGGTGCGAGCCCGAGCCGCCGGAGGTGGCCCGGCGCACCCGGGTCAGCGCGTCGTCACGCTCCACGGTGACCGGCATGTACTGGGCCCGGCCGGACGGCGACGTCCAGCCGTCGGCCACGGTCGCGGTCACGGTGGGCCGGTGCAGGTCGGTGTGGCCCTGCATCCGGCGCAGCGCCGGCCGCACGAACACCTCGAACGAGACGTAGGCGCTCACCGGGTTGCCGGGCAGGGCGAAGATGACCGGCCCGGGAGAGCCGTCCGGTCCGGGCATCCAGCGGCCGAAGCCCTGGGGCTTGCCCGGCTGCATCCTGACCGGCCCGAAACGCATCGTGCCGAGTGGGGCGAGCACCGCCTTGACCACGTCGTAGGCCCCGACGCTGACGCCGCCGGAGAGCACGAACGCGTCCACCAGTCCGGCCTGCGCGGCCAGCAACTCGCGGAGTGCGTCTTCGTCGTCGGCCACGGAGCCGAGGCGAACCGGCACCCCGCCGGCCTCCGCGACGGCGGCGGCGAGCAGGAAGGAGTTGGAATCGGGGATCTGCCCGCGCCCGGTGGCCTGGCCGGGCGGCACGAGCTCGCTGCCGGTCGAGATCACGGCCACTCGCGGGGCCGGATGCGCCGAAACGGTTCCCGCCCCGGCGCTCGCCGCTGCGGCCAGCCGCGTCGGCCCCATCCGCACGCCGGCCACGAGCACGGTGTCGCCCGCGCGCACGTCCTCGCCGGCTCGGCGCAGGTGCGCGGAGGGCGCCGGCGCTCGAACGATCGTGACCGTGTCGGTGCCGCGGTCGGTGTCTTCGATCGGCACCACGGCATCCGCGCCATCGGGCATGGGCGCCCCGGTCATGATCCGGGCGACCTGGCCGGCCCCGATCCGAGGGTTGTCGGCGGTGCCGGCGGCGAGGTCGGCGATCACGGGCAGGGTGACCGGCGCCGCGGCGGAGGCCTGCTGCACATCGACCCGGCGCACGGCGTAACCGTCCATGGCCGAATTGTCGAACGGGGGAATGTCGGTGGCGCTGCGGATGTCCTCGGCCAGCACCAGGCCGCGCGCCTCGTCGAGGGTCACGCGGGCCGGGGGCAGGGGCGCCACGGTTGCCAGCACGGCGCCCTGCTGCTCGGCGACGCTGCGGGCGGATGCCGGAATCGCGCAGTCATCCGCGGGGGCGGGGTGCGCGTGTTCGTGGTCGCGGCCGTGCGGATGCGCGTCGCCGCGCCGGCCGTCGTGCTCGTGTTCATGGCTGGCGTTGTGCTCGTGGCCGGTCATGTCTCAGCCCTGGGCCGGGGCGGGCTGGGACGTCAGGGCGTCGGCCCATTCGCTGCCGCGGCCGGGGGCGGTGCCGCCGGCGACGGCGTGGTCCCAGGCGACGATTCCGCCGGAGAGCACCGACACGTCGGTGAAGCCCGCGTCGCGGAGGGCGGTCGCGGCGCGGTCGGCCCGGGTTCCGCGGTGGCAGTGCACCACGAGCGAGATGTCGCGGGGGAGCTCTTCCCTGCCCTCCGCTGTGAGGATCCGGTCGAGCGGCAGCAGCAGGGAGCCCGGCACGGCGCTCTCGGCGTGCTCGGCGGGCTCGCGCACATCGACGACGAGCAGGGCGTCCGTGCCGGCCGCGAGTGCCGTCATCCGTTCGACGAGCTCGACCGGGGAGAGCGTGGGCAGGGCGGCCGGAGCGGCTCCGGCGGCGGGCACGGCTCCGACGGCGGGCACGGCTCCGACGGCGGGCACGGCTCCGACGGCGGGCACCGCTCCGACGGTCGGCACGGCCGGCATCGCGCAGGCCGCGGGCACGCCCGTGCCGAGTAGCGGGGTTTCGGTGAACCGACCGGACAGAGCGTCGATGACCAGGCGGCGTCCGAGCAGCGGCTCGGCAATGCCGGTGATGAGCTTGATCGCCTCGCCGGCCATAAGCGATCCGACCTGGCCGCAGAGCGCGCCGAGCACGTCGGCATCGGGGAAGACCGGTCGTTCGCCCGGTGCGGGCGGGGCCGGGTAGAGGTCGCGCAGGTGAACGCCGGTGACGTCGCTGCCGGCGGGAGGGTGGGCCCAGAAGGCCGACAGCTGGGCGTCGCCGCGCAGCACGGATGCCCAGACCAGCGGCAGTCCGAGGGCCGCGCAGGTGTCGTTGGCGAGGAACGGCGCGGGGAAGTCGTCGGCGCAATCGATCACGAGGTCGTAGCCGGCGAGGATCTCGAACGCGTTGGCCGGGGTGAGACGGCCGGGGTGACGGATGATGTCGGCCTCCGGTGCGGCCTCGGCGGCGAGCTCGGCCACCTCGTCGGCAGCGGCGTCGGCGGCGGGGGTCTCGGCCGGGGCCTCCTTCGCCGGTTCCGCCGCGTGGCGACCGGCTCGCCTGCTGGGCTGCGCCGGCGCGACTGCGGGCGCGGGGGCGGGCCCGGACGCGGATGCGGACTCGGGCGCGGACCCGGATCCGGGCGCCGCCT
The DNA here is from genome assembly GCF_004403955.1 of Cryobacterium sp. TMT1-2-1. NCBI lineage: Bacteria > Bacillati > Actinomycetota > Actinomycetes > Micrococcales > Microbacteriaceae > Cryobacterium > Cryobacterium sp. TMT1-2-1. The sequence continues at coordinate 13,556 of NZ_SOHC01000062.1, read as the reverse complement.
CGGTGGCAGAAGCGCGTGCGGACACCGGTGCGAACTCGAGCACCGAGTCGCGTGCAGACACGGGCGCAAGCGCGGTGTTGCCCCCGGTGTTCGGTTCAGTGTTCGGGTCAAGCTCAATCTCGATGTCGTCGGCGGCGACGATCCCGATCGTGCCGACCCCGGCGGAGGCCAGGTTGCGCACGGCGGGAGATCCGAGCCGTCCGGCTCCGAGGACGAGCACGCGGGCGCTGGCCAGCCGGCGGCGGTCGATCTCGGTGAGCGGGGGAAGCCCGCGCTGGCGGACGGTGCGTGCGGACTCGGCGGCGCTGAGCTCGGCGCCCGGCTCGACAAGGGGAGAAATCGTCATACCCCCACGCTACGGCGTGCGGCTGGGGCCTGCCCGATCGCCCGCCCGCCATTTGCCTCCGCCGGCAACTGAGTCGCGGACAAAGTACCTTCCCCGCGCCAACGAAGGTGCTTTCTCCGCAACTCAACGTGGCGCGGCCGTCCCACCCTCCGCGAAACCGCAGTCGTGCGCGTTCTCAGCGTGTTTTAGCGCGCACAACTGCAGTTTCGCGGGGACTACGTGGTGGAGAGTGGGGGATTCGAACCCCGCGAGTGGGCGCTGTGCTTTCACCCAACACGCATTTGCTTTGGTGGAGAATGGGGGATTCGAACCCCGCGAGTGGGCGCTGTGCTTTCACCCAACACGCATTTGCTTTGGCGGAGAATGGGGGATTCGAACCCCCGAGGGCTTTCACCCAACACGCTTTCCAAGCGTGCGCCATAGGCCACTAGGCGAATTCTCCTGGCCGGCCGATCCTCGGAGAGAGGAACGGCACCAGAGAATCTTACCTGTTTCCGGAGGCCGTTTCCGCCGCATGCCGCCGCGCCGGTTCGTTTGGCCGTCCCGGAGCTCCTCGAGGGCCGTCCCGGGGCCCCTGAAAGCCGCACGCGAGCCCCGCGCAAGCCGCACGCGAGCCCCGCGCGGGCCGCACGCGAGCCACGCGAGGGCCGCACGCGAGCCTCGCGCAAGCCCCACGCGCGCCCCGCGGATGCCGCACCGCAGGCCGAACTCGCACGTCGCGACCGCCGGCACGCGCGCCCGGTTTGGGCTGCCGCGCTTGTCCCGCCTAAACTAAGGGCGGCTCCTCGCGTGGCGCTATCTCAGCCAACTCCCCCAGGACGGAAACGTAGCAAGGGTAACTGGGCTCTGGTGGGTGCGCGAGGAGTCATTTTTGTGCCCTTCTGGCCCGCCAGCGCCGGTGTCATGATGTCGGCGTGACTCTCCCGACATCCTCCGGCGACTACGCCGTCGAGACCCGAGGCCTGGTGAAACGCTTCGGCCGCACCGTCGCGCTGGCGGGCATCGACCTGGCCATTCCGACCGGCTGCGTCTTCGGCGTGATCGGCCCCAACGGGGCGGGCAAGACCACCCTGATGCGGCTGCTGCTGGACATCATCCGTCCGACGTCGGGCGAGATCCGCGTGCTCGACGTCTCGCCGCGCGCGGGAGGGTCGGACCTCCGCAGCCGGATCGGCTTCCTCCCCGGGGAGCTTCACCTGCAGAGCGGGCTCACCGCCAGAAGGCTGCTGAACGACTTCGCGTCGATCAGCGGCCCGGTGGAGCCCGGCCGCATCGACGAGCTGGCGGCGACCCTCGGGCTCGACCTCGACGAGCGCGTGCGCCGGCTGTCCAAGGGCAACAAGCAGAAGCTCAGCCTGATCCAGGCCTTCATGCACCGCCCGCGGCTGCTCGTTCTCGACGAGCCCACCAGCGGCCTCGACCCGCTGGTGCAGCAGCAGTTCCAGGCCATGGCCCGCGAAGCCACCGCCAACGGCCAGACCATATTCCTCAGTTCGCACGTGCTGAGCGAGGTGCAGGATGCCGCCGACTCGGTGGCCATCCTCCGCCAGGGCAGTGTCGTGAAGACCGCCACCGTGGCCGAACTGCGGGAGTCCGCCGTCCGCCACGCGCGGATCGTCACCGTCGGGCTGTCGGAGACGGAGGTCGCCCTGCGCGTGGCCGGGATCCCCGGCGTCGGTCGTCTGGACACCCGCCGGCTTTCCCCCGGCCCGGAAACCCGCCCGGAAACCCGCCCGGGAACCCGCCCGGGAACCGGCGCGGGAACCGGCGCGGAAACCGGCGCGGAAACCGGCCCGGTCATCGAGTGCCGGGCAACCCTCAGCGGGGCGGTCGGGGCGGTCGGGCCGTTCGTGGCCGCCGTCGCCGGGCTGCCGCTGCAGGACCTCGTGATCGAGGAACCCAACCTCGAGGAGGCCGTGCTGACTCTCTATGCGGAGTCGGACACCGAACCCCCGACCGAACCCCCGACGTCGGACCGCGCGGGCCATGTCTAGCTCCCTGCCCCTCTTCGCCAAGGTGGCCAGGGACACCTGGCCCGGGCTTGTCGGCTGGGCTGCGGCCATCGCCGGCACGACGCTCGTCTACCTGCCGCTGCACCGCTCGTTCGGCGACGCGAGCATCGCCCAGGTCATCGAAAGCATGCCGCAGGCCCTGATCAAGGCCCTGAATTACGACCTCATGGCCTCCGGCCCGGGCTACGTCCAGGCCACGATTTACGGCCTGCTGGGGTTCGCGTTCCTGACCATCGCGGCGGTCGGCTGGGGCGGACAGGCCGTCGGCGGCGACGAGGAGGCCGGCCGGCTCGAACTCACCCTGGCCCACGCGGTCTCCCGCAGCCGGGTCGTGCTCGAGCGGGCCCTGGCGATGACCCTCAAGGTGATCATCCTCGCCGGCGTCACCCTCGCCCTCGTGCTGGCGCTCAACGGCCCATCGGATCTCGGCATCGACGTCGGCAACGCGCTGGAGACATCCGTCATCTTTGCCGCGCTGGCCCTGCTGCCCGGCACGATGGCGCTGTGCGTGGGGGCATGGACCGGTCGCCGCGTGCCGGCGCTCGTCGCGGGGGCCGCCGTCGCGGTGCTCGGCTACACGCTCAACGCCCTCGGCAACCAGGACGACAACCTCGAATGGATGCACACGCTCTCCCCGTACCACTGGGCCTACGGCAACCAGCCGCTGATCAACGGGGTCGACTGGGGAGGGTTCGCCCTGCTGGCCGGCCTCAGCGCCCTGCTCGTCGCGCTCGCCGTGGTGGGGCTGAACCGCCGGGACGTCTCCGTCTGACCGACGCGCGCCCTTTCCCGCCGGGCAGGGTCGTCCCTAGGATGGCGGGGCAGGGCTCACGCGTTGCACGATGGCCGAAGGGACTCCATGTCTTCCCCGTTCACAGCTTCCACCCCGCCTTCCCCCGGCGCTTCCGCCCCCGGAACCCCCGGAACCCGCGGCGCTTCCGCCCCAGCTTCCACCCCCTGGCCGACCCGGCAGCCGGCGCCCCTCGACGACGCGGCGCTCGCCGGCCTCGACGCGTTCTGGCGGGCCGCCAACTACCTCTCGGTCGGCCAGATCTACCTGCTCGACAACCCGCTGCTGCGTGAGCCGCTCACCGCGGCACACGTCAAACGTCGCCTGGTCGGGCACTGGGGCACGACCCCCGGCCTCAACTTCCTCTACGCGCACCTGAACCGGGTCATCCGGGAGCGCAGCCAGAGCACCCTCTACGTCACCGGCCCCGGCCACGGCGGCCCCGGCCTGGTCGCGAGCGCCTGGCTCGACGGCACCTACTCCGAGGTGTACTCCGACATCGACCAGAGCGTCGACGGGATGCGGCGGCTGTTCCGGCAGTTCTCCTTCCCCGGCGGCATCCCGAGCCACGTCGCGCCGGAGACGCCGGGTTCGATCCACGAGGGCGGCGAGCTCGGCTACGCCCTCAGCCACGCGTATGGCGCGGCCTTCGACAACCCGGATTTGCTCGTCGCCGCTGTAGTCGGCGACGGCGAGGCCGAGACCGGGCCGCTGGCCACCAGCTGGCACTCGAACAAGTTCGTCAACCCGCTGCAGGACGGCGTCGTGCTGCCGATCCTTCACCTCAACGGCTACAAGATCGCCAACCCCACCGTGCTCGCCCGCATCCCCGAGTCGGAGCTGCTCGAGCTGATGCGCGGCTACGGGCACCAGCCGCACATCGTCTCCGGCGGCTTCGACGGCGAAGACCCGATGATCGTGCACCAGCGGATGGCGCAGACCCTCGACCTGGTGCTCAACGAGATCGCCGCGATCAAGCTTCGCGCCGCGGCCGGCGACACCGAACGTCCGCGCTGGCCCATGATCATCCTGCGCACGCCGAAGGGCTGGACCTGCCCGCCCGTCATCGATGGCGTGCAGGTCGAGGGCACGTGGCGGGCGCACCAGGTGCCGCTCGCCAACGCCCGCGACACCGAGGCGCACACCGCGCTGCTGGAAAACTGGATGGCCTCCTACCGCCCGGAGGAACTCTTCGACGAGTCCGGGGCGCCGAGCGCAGAGATCACGGCCCATGCTCCCGGCGGCGACCTGCGGATGAGCGCGAACCCGGTCGCCAACGGCGGCGTGCTCCGCCGCGACCTGCGCTTGCCGGACTTCCGCGACTACGCCGTCGACGTGCCCTCGCCGGGCGCGACCGTCGGCGAGGCCACCCGGGTGCTCGGCACCTGGCTGGCCGACGTCATCCGTGACAATCCCGACAACTTCCGCATCTTCGGGCCGGATGAGACGGCGTCGAACCGTCTCGCGCCGGCGGTCTACGAGGCGACAGACAAGCAGTGGGGCGCGCAGCTGCTGCCCGGCGACACGAACCTGGCCCGCGCCGGCCGGGTGATGGAGATGCTCAGCGAGCACCAGTGCCAGGGCTGGCTCGAGGGCTACCTGCTCACCGGGCGCCACGGCCTGTTCAACTGCTACGAGGCCTTCATCCACATCATCGACTCGATGTTCAACCAGCACGCGAAGTGGCTGGGGGTCAGCCGCGAGATCCCGTGGCGCCGCCCGGTGTCGAGCCTGAACTACCTGCTCAGCTCGCACGTCTGGCGCCAGGACCACAACGGCTTCTCGCACCAGGACCCCGGCTTCGTCGACCACGTAGTCAACAAGAGTTCGGATGTCGTGCGCGTCTATTTCCCGTTCGACGCGAACACCCTGCTCTCCACCTACGACCACTGCCTGCGCAGCGTCGACTACGTCAACGTCGTCGTCGCCGGCAAGCAACCCGGCCCGAACTGGCTGACCATGGACCAGGCGATCGCGCACTGCAGCCGCGGCGCCGGCATCTTCGACTGGGCCGGCACCGAAGAGCCGGGGTCCGAGCCGGATGTCGTGCTCGCCGCCGCCGGCGACGTGCCGACCCTCGAGGTGCTCGCCGCCGCATCCATCCTGCGCGAACGGATGCCCGAGCTCAAGGTGCGCGTCGTCAACGTCGTCGACCTGATGGTGCTCCAGTCGGAGAGCGAGCATCCGCACGGGATGAGCGACCGCGAGTTCGACTCCATCTTCACCACCGACAAGCCGATCATCTTCGCCTACCACGGCTACCCGTGGCTGATCCACCGGCTCACCTACCGCCGCACCGGGCACGACAACCTGCATGCGCGCGGGTACAAGGAGAAGGGCACGACCACGACCCCGTTCGACATGGTCATGCTCAACGACCTCGACCGCTACCACCTGGTCATCGACGTGATCGACCGGGTGCCGGGGCTCGGCGCCCGCGCCGGGATGCTCCGGCAGGACATGGAGGATGCCCGCCTCCGCGCCACGCAGTACACCCGCGACTTCGGCGAAGACATCCCCGAAGTCACCGAGTGGACCTGGCAAGGCGCCGGCTNCTCCCTCCCTCCCTCCCTCCCTCCCTCCCTCCCTCCCTCCCTCCCTCCCTCCCTCCCTCCCTCCCTCCCTCCCTCCCTCCCTCCCTCCCTCCCTCCCTCCCTCCCTCCCTCCCTCCCTCCCTCCCTCCCTCCCTCCCTCCCTCCCTCTTGATCCCGCGCTGAGTTGCGGAGAAAGTACCTTCGTTGGCGAATTGAAGGTACTTTTTCCGCAACTCAAACCGCAGCGCCCCGGGCGGAGCTTGGGCCCGACAGCCTCGAGCGCGTGCGCCGGATACTGTAGAGGGGTGGCACGAAGCATCTACATCACCTCCGCGGAGGGGAACACCGGCAAGTCGAGCATCGCCCTGGGCGTGCTCGACACGCTCTCGCACTCGATCGAGCGGGTCGCCGTCTTCCGGCCGATCGCCCGGTCGTCCCACGAGCCCGACTACGTGCTCGAACTGCTTCGCGCCCACCTCGCCGCCGGTGCCGCCCCCGGCGCGGCGCCCGGGCTGAGCTACGAGCAGTGCGTCGGCGTCACCTACGACGATGTGCACGCCAACCCCGAGGTGGCCCTCGCCCGGATCGTGGCCCGCTACAAGGCCGTCGAGGCCCAGTGCGACGCCGTCGTCGTGATCGGCTCCGACTACACGGATGTCGGCAGCCCCACCGAACTCGCCTTCAACGCCCGCATCGCCGCGAACCTCGGCGCCCCGGTGCTGCTCGTGCTCGGCGGCCGCGTCGGCCCCAACCAGGGCGAGCAGTTCGCCAAGGGTGAACGGCTCGGCCAGAGCGATCCGCGCTCGCCGGAAGACATCCGCCAGCTGACGGATGTCGCACTCGCCGAACTCCGCGACGAGCACGTTTCGCTCCTGGCCATGATCGTCAACCGCGCCGACCCGGACCGCAGTGACGAACTCGTCGCCGCCGTGCGCTCGGTCGCCGTCGACCCGGCCCTGCTCCCCACCGGGGCCAGCGACGTGCCGGTCTGGATCATCCCCGAAGACCCGTACCTCGTGGCGCCGAGCATGCGCAGCATCATGGAGGCCATCGACGGCACCCTGGTCACCGGGGCACCGGAGATGCTCTCGCGCGAGGCGCTCGGCGTCGTCGTCGCCGCGATGTCGATGGCCAATGTGCTGCCGCGCCTGATCGAGGGGTCGGTCGTCGTCATCCCGAGCGACCGCGCCGACGTGCTGCTCGCCGTGCTCCTGGCCAACTCCTCCGCCACCTTCCCGTCGATCGCCGGCGTCGTGCTGAATGGCGGCTTCGAGCTGCCGGAGGTCATCGAGCGGCTCGTCGACGGCCTCGCGCCCTCGGTGCCGATCATCCGCACCGACATGGGCTCCTACGAGACGGCGCTGCGGATCACGCACACTCGCGGGCGGCTGGCCGCCGACTCGCAGCGCAAGCACGACACCGCGTTGGCCCTGTTCGAAAAGCACGTGGACGCATCCGCCCTGCTCGACCGGCTGAAGGTGAGCCGGGCCGACGTCGTCACCCCGCTCATGTTCGAGTACACCCTGCTCGAGCGGGCCCGGCAGAACCGCAAGCACATCGTGCTGCCGGAGGGCGACGACGACCGGATCCTGCGCGCCGCCGCGACCCTGCTCGCCCGCGACGTCGTGGAACTGACCATCCTCGGCGAAGAGTTCGAGGTGCGCTCCCGCGCGATCGGGCTCGGCCTGGACATCTCCAAGGCGCACGTGCTGAGCCCCTTCGACGACGTGCTCCGGCTGAAGTTCGCCGAGGCCTACGTGAAGTTGCGGGCGCACAAGGGCGTCACGCTCGAGCAGGCGCGGGATGTCGTCACCGACGTCTCCTACTTCGGCACCATGATGGTGCAGCTCGGCCTGGCCGACGGCATGGTCTCCGGCGCGGGGCACACGACGGCGCACACCATCCGGCCCGGCCTGCAGATCATCAAGACCCGGCCGGACGTATCCGTCGTCTCGAGCGTGTTCCTGATGGCGCTCGCCGACCGGGTGCTCGTCTACGGCGACTGCGCGGTCATCCCCGACCCCACCGCGGAGCAGCTCGCCGACATCGCCATCTCCGCGTCGGAGACGGCCAGGCAGTTCGGGATCGACCCGCGCGTGGCGATGCTGTCGTACTCGACCGGCGAGTCCGGTGAGGGCGCCGACGTCGAGAAGGTGCGCGCCGCGACCGCGCTCGTGCGGGCACGCCGTCCCGACCTGCCGGTCGAGGGGCCGATCCAGTACGACGCCGCAGCGGATGCCGCCGTCGCGGCCACGAAGATGCCCGGTTCCGCCGTGGCCGGCCGCGCCACCGTCTTCATCTTCCCCGACCTCAACACCGGCAACAACACCTACAAGGCAGTGCAGCGCAGCGCCGGAGCCGTCGCGATCGGCCCCGTGTTGCAGGGCCTGCGGAAGCCGGTCAACGACCTCTCCCGTGGCGCGCTCGTGCAGGACATCGTCAACACGGTGGCGATCACCGCGATCCAGGCCGCCGCGCTGTCGGACGAGCAGGCCCTGACGTCCGCTGCTGCCGCGGCGCCGGGTTCTGGCTCGGCCGCGGTGCCGGTTTCGCTCTCGGACTCGGACTCGGCCACGGCGGCGGCTTCGGACTCGGACTCGGCCACGGTGCCGACCGAGAGCCACTGGGTGACCGGCCTGTCGGCGCCGAGCGCATGACCGCGGTCCTGGTCGTCAACTCGGGGTCGTCCTCCTTCAAATACCAGCTGATCGAGATGGACACGGAGTCCGTCCTGGCCGGCGGCCTCGTCGAGCGCATCGGCGAGACGATGGGGCAGTCGACGCACACGGTCGGCGACGGTAACGCGGCCGCGAGCTCCCCGGCATCCGCCGGTTCGTCCGGTTCGTCCGGCTCCGCGGCATCCGCCGGTTCGGCCCGCTTCACCCGCGAACTGCCGATTCCCGATCACACGATCGGCTTCCAGGTCATGCTCGACGCGTTCGAGCAGCACGGTCCGTCGCTCAGTGAACACGCGCCCGTCGCGGTCGGCCATCGCGTCGTGCACGGCGGCGCCCGGTTCCAGGAACCGACCCGGATCACCCCGGGCGTGCGGCGCGACATCGACGACCTCTCGGCGCTCGCCCCGCTGCACAACCCCGGCGCGCTGCAGGGCATCGTGGCCGCGGAGCAGGGCTTCCCCGACGTGCCGCACGTCGCGGTCTTCGACACCGCCTTCCACCAGACGCTTCCGGCCGAAGCCTTCACCTACGCGATCAACGCCGACCTGGCCGAGCGCTTCCGGATCCGCCGCTACGGCTTCCACGGCACGTCGCACCGCTTCGTCGCCCACGCCGGGGCCGCGTTCCTGGGCCGGCCGCTGGGAGAGCTCAACCAGATCGTCCTTCACCTCGGCAACGGGGCATCCGTCTGCGCTGTGCGCGGCGGGCTCTCGGTCGAAACGAGCATGGGGATGACGCCGCTCGAGGGCCTCGTGATGGGCACGCGCTCGGGCGACATCGACCCGGGTGTGCTGTTCCACCTGCACCGGAAGGCCGGCATCGGCATCGACGAGCTCGACGAGCTGCTGAACCGGGGGAGCGGGCTGCTGGGCCTGACCGGGCGCGGTGACATGCGCGACGTGATCACGGCCGCCTCGGCCGGCGACGGACCGGCGGAGCTCGCGCTCGGCGTCTATCTGCACCGGCTCAAGGGCTATGTCGGCAACTACTTCGCGCAGCTCGGCATGGTCGACGTGATCTCGTTCACGGCCGGCGTCGGCGAGAACAATGCGCTGGTGCGGGAACGCTCGCTGGGCGGCCTCGAGGCGTTCGGCATCCGGATCGATCCAGGGCGTAACGCGTCGCCGGCCCGCGGCCCGCGCCTGATTTCAACGGATGACTCGGACGTGGCCGTGCTCGTCATCCCCACCAACGAGGAACTCGAGATCGCCCGCCAGACCCTCTCGGCCCTCTAGCGCGTACCTCCTCACGGCCGCGCGCTCGGGCTCGGCAACGGCCACGGCCACGGCCACGGACTCGGCCACGGCCACGCGCTCGGCGTCGCGGGCCGCGCTGCCCCTCCGCCGCCTGCCCGTCCCACGCCGCGCGCCCGCTCACGCCGAGAGTCGCCGTTTCCGCCGAGAGTCCCCCGTCCACCGGCGATTCTCGGCGTATTCGGCGACTCTCGCCGCCCGCCGCCACGCCGACCGCCGCCGCATCCGCCGAGCTCGCCGGTTCCGGTCGAGATCGCCCGGCGCACCAGGCGATCTCGGCCGCAAGTGTCAATCTCGGCGGATGTCACGCCGCCGGGCCGCGATTCGAATCGCCGAAGGGTTGCGCATCCGGCCGACGTGTAGTGGAGTCAAAGGGCACCAACTAGAGGAATCCATGCGCGGATCGGGCGATAACCCCCGGTCGGCTGAGCGAACTAGGAAGGTACTTTCATGACCGGGAATAGAGCCGTTGCCTACAAGAGCCCGGGAGTCGTCGAGGTCATCGACATCGACTATCCCACCTTTGAATTGAAAGACGGGCCGGGAGTCAATCCGGCGAACGTCGGTCGAAAAGTACCGCACGGGGTGATCCTCAGGACGGTAACCACCAACATCTGCGGATCCGACCAGCACATGGTCCGAGGCCGCACCACAGCCCCGGCGGATTTGGTGCTCGGCCACGAGATCACCGGCGAGGTTGTCGAGGCTGGCCCGGACGTCGAATTCATCAAGGTTGGCGACATTGTCTCCGTGCCGTTCAACATTTCCTGTGGCCGATGCCGCAACTGTAAGGAACGAAAGACCGGAATCTGCCTCAACGTCAACCCGGACCGGCCGGGCAGCGCCTACGGCTACGTCGACATGGGCGGCTGGGTAGGCGGCCAGGCGGAGTACGTGCTCGTTCCCTACGCCGACTGGAACCTGCTGAAGTTCCCCGACCGCGACCAGGCCCTCGAGAAGATCATGGACCTGACCATGCTCTCCGACATTTTCCCCACCGGCTTCCACGGCGCCGTGACGGCCGGCGTCGGCGTCGGCTCCACCGTCTACGTGGCCGGGGCGGGCCCGGTCGGGCTGGCCGCCGCCGTGTCCGCACAGCTGCTCGGCGCAGCCGTCGTCATCGTGGGCGACCTCAACGAGGAGCGACTGGCCCAGGCCCGCAGCTTCGGCTGCGAGACGGTGAACCTGACCAAGGGGGAGCCGCAGGACCAGATCGAGCAGATCCTCGGTGTGCCGGAGGTCGACGCGGGCGTCGACGCCGTCGGGTTCGAGGCCCGCGGACACGGCAAGGATGCGTCCACCGAGGCTCCCGCGACCGTGCTCAACTCGCTGATGACCGTGACCGCGGCCGGCGGCGCGATGGGCATCCCGGGGCTCTACGTCACGGGCGACCCGGGTGCGGCCGATGCGGCCGCCCAGACCGGAAACCTGTCGCTGCGGCTCGGCCTCGGCTGGGCGAAGTCGCTCTCCTTCACGACCGGGCAGTGCCCCGTGATGAAGTACAACCGGCCGCTGATGATGGCGATCCTGCACGACAAGGTGCAGATCGCGAAGGCCGTGAACGCCAAGGCGATCACCCTCGAGGATGCCCCGCGCGGCTATGCGGAATTCGACGCCGGAGCGGCGACGAAGTACGTGCTCAACCCGAACCAGTACGTCAAGGGCTAGTCCGACCGGCACGTCAGGCGGCCCGGCCGGGGAACCCCCTCGCCCGGGCCGTCCGTCCGCCCGGGGAGATTCCCCAGCCCGCCGAATCCGCCGAGAATCGCCGTTTCCGCCCAGAGTCGCCGTTGCGCCGGCGATTCTCGGCGTATTCGGCGACTCTCGACGCCGCATCCGCCCCGGGCGCCCCGCCCCCACCCGCGCCCCGCCCCCGCCCGCCCGCCGCGCGCAGCCGGGGCTCTTTGTCAGCGGCGCCGACTACCATTGACCTGTGGTCACCGCACTGTATCGCCGTTACCGGCCAGAGACGTTTGCCGAAATGATCGGCCAGTCACAAGTGACCGATCCGCTCATGACGGCGCTCCGCACCAACCGCGTCAACCACGCGTACCTGTTCAGCGGACCCCGCGGCTGCGGCAAGACCACGTCAGCGCGCATCCTCGCCCGCTGCCTGAACTGCGCCGAAGGCCCCACCGACACGCCCTGCGGCGTCTGCCCCAGTTGCGTCGAGCTCTCCCGCGACGGCGGCGGCTCGCTCGATGTCGTCGAGATCGACGCGGCCAGCCACAACGGCGTCGACGATGCCCGCGACATCCGTGAGCGCGCCATCTTCGCGCCGGCCCGCGACCGCTACAAGATCTTCATCCTTGACGAGGCGCACATGGTCACGCCGCAGGGCTTCAACGCGCTGCTCAAGATCGTCGAGGAGCCGCCGGAGCACATCAAGTTCATCTTCGCGACGACCGAGCCCGAGAAGGTCATCGGCACCATCCGCTCGCGCACCCACCACTACCCGTTCCGGCTTGTTCCGCCCGCCCCGATGCTCGAATACGTGCAGAAGATGTGCGACGCCGAAGGCATGCAGGTCGCACCCGGCGTGCTGCCGCTCGTCGTGCGCGCCGGCGGCGGATCCCCCCGCGACACCCTGTCGCTGCTCGACCAGCTGATGGCCGGCTCCGACTCGGAAGTCATCGAGTACGAACGCGCCGTGGCCCTGCTCGGCTACACCCACGGCGCCCTGCTCGACGAGGCCATCGACGCCATCGCCGCGCGCGACTCCGCCTCTGCCTTCGACGCCGTCGACCGGGTGATCCAGACCGGCCAGGACCCACGCCGCTTCGTTGAAGATCTTCTCGAGCGGATGCGCGACCTCATCGTCGTCGCCGCGACCTCGGCGGCCGGCGCTGCGGCCGTGCTCCGCGGCGTGCCGCAGGACGAGCTCGACCACATGGCCGTGCAGGCCGCGAAGTTCGGACCGGCCGAGCTGTCCCGCACCGCGGACATCCTGAACGCCGCCCTCACCGAAATGACCGGCGCCACCTCGCCGCGCCTGCACCTCGAACTCATGGTCGCCCGCTCGCTCATCCCGGCCAGCGACGACTCGAACCGCGGCGCGCTCGCCCGGGTCGAGCGGCTCGAGCGGCGCATCGGCGTCGCCGGACAGGAAGTTGCTGGACAGGAAGTCACGGGCCAGGTGCCCGTCGACGCGCCGATGCAGACGCCCGCGGCAAGCCGAACGGATGCCCCGTCGGGCGCGACCCCCGGAGCTAACGCGAGCACCGAAGCGAACGCGAACGCGAACGCCGGCGCGCGCGCCGTGAACCGGACGGCAACTCCGGTTTCCGCCGACACCCAGACCGAACGGCAGGCTTCCGCGACCCCGCTGGCCGCTCCGGCCGCCCGCGGTGCCGCCGCATCCCCGCCGGCAGCAGCCGCCCCCGCCGCGTCCGCCCCCGCCGCTCCCAAGCAGGTCGGACCCGTCACCCTCCAGCAGGTGAAGGATGCCTGGCCCGAGGTGCTCGAGGCCGTCAAGGCGGCCAAACTCAGCGCCTGGCTCGTCGTCTTCACGGCGAGCGTGGCCGAACTGCGCGAGAACGACGTGCTCGTGATGTCCTTCCCAAGCGAATCGGACGTCGCCAGCTTCAAACAGCAGACGGCCCCCGGCCAGGGCGTCAGCGACTACCTGCGCGCGGCCATCGTGAGCGTGCTGGGCCTGCGGGTCAAGTTCATCGCCCGCGGCGACGCGGATGCTCCCGCCGGCTCGGCGGGACACTCCGGGCAGCAGGGCCGGCCGGCAACCCCGACCGCCGTCGCTGAGCCGACCGCACCTGCATCAGCGTCCGCACCTGCGTCCGCACCTGCACCTGCGCCGGCCGTGCAGCCCGCGCGATCCGCGGCGTCGACGGCGAAGGCAGCGTCGGCCCAGTCAGCGGCGCAGGCTTCTGCGGCGTCGCCCCCGGCGGTCGGCTCCCCGGCCGGCGCCACCGGCTGGGCGACGGTC
>NZ_SOHC01000075.1:0-14226 GCF_004403955.1 Cryobacterium sp. TMT1-2-1 | reverse complement strand
AGACGGAGGCGGGGACGGAGACGGAGACGGAGGCGGGGGCGGCTAGCGGGGGGTGCGCTGGCGGGGGCGGAGGCGGAGACGGAGACGGAGACGGAGACGGGGGCGGGGACGGAGACGGAGGCGGGGACGGAGACGGAGACGGAGGCGGGGACGGAGACGGAGACGGAGGCGGGGGCGGCTAGCGGGGGGTGCGCTGGCGGGTGCGGGTGGGGGCGGCGGGGCGCTCGCTCTTTTCCCAGCCGCGGCGAGGGCCCCGGGAGCCCGAGCCGACAGTGTGCGCGTCGCGGGATCGGTAGACGATATACGGGCGCACGATGTAGCCGAGCGGCGCCGAGAACACGTGCACCAGCCGGGTGAACGGCCAGAGCAGGAACAGGGCGGTCGCCGAGAGCACGTGCAGCTGGAAGAAGAACGGCACGTTGGCCATCAGCGACGGGTCCGGCTGCAGGATGAGCAGCCCCCGGATCCACGGCGAGATCGTGCCGCGGTAGTCGTAGCCCGCGCCGAAGATCTGGTACATCACGGTCGCCAGCGTGCCGAAGCCGATCACCAGCGCGAGCAACAGGTACATCGTCTTGTCCATCACCGTCGTCGCCAGCATCACCCGGGGGGTCAGCCGGCGGCGGATCAGCAGCAGCACGATGCCGGCGATCGTGAGAACCGCAGCCACCGTGCCCAGCCAGGTGGCCCCGAGGTGGTACCAGTGCTCGGTGACCCCGAAGAACTCCAGCCACGCCTTCGGCACGAGCAGGCCCACGACGTGCCCGCCGAAGACCATCAGGATGCCGTAGTGGAACATCGGCGAGCCCCAGCGCAGCAGCCGATTCTCGTAGGTCTGGCTCGACCGCGAGGTCCAGCCGAACTGGTCGAAGCGGTAGCGCAGGATGTGCCCGACCACGAAGACCGCCATCGCCACGTACGGGAACGCGACCCAGAGCAGGATGTCCCAGGTGTTCATCGCCGTGCTCCCTCGCTTGATGCGGTCGCCCCGAACGGCGCCAGGTTGCCGAGGAAGGTCAGGCCGACCGTCTCGGTGGGCGGCCCCTCGTTGACCAGGGCCAGGTAGCGCTTCCGCGTCTCCTCGTCGATCTTCGGCAGCGACAGCGACACGGCCTCCAGCACATGCGCGTACGGGCTGGAGATCGTTTCCAGCGCGGTGCGCAGCACCTCGATGCCGTCGCGGTGGGCGGACAGCAGCTCCCGCGCGATCGGCGAGTCCGAGAGCGCCGAGAACTCGAGCACCATCGGCAGGTAGTCGGGCAGCTCGTCGGCAGCGGGCTCCCAGCCGGCCGCGCGGTACGCCTCGACGAAGCGCACGAGCGCCATGCCGCGCCTTCTCGTGTCGCCGGCGGCGTAGTAGCTCAGGTACGGGCAGCACTTGCGCTTGGTGTCGAAGGTCTGGATGAAGTGCACCTCCAGCTCCTGCCGGCCCATCGCATCCGCGGCCGCCAGGAACGTTTCGAACGCGGTGCGCAGCGGATGCGGCAGCCGCGTCACCGACTCGGCCACAACCGGAAAGCGCGCCCGGCGCTCCTCGCTCGGATAGTCGAGCAGGATCGACGCCGCCATGTGCGCGACGGCGGCATCCGTCTTCGACAGCGGGAGCGCCGCGACCTTCCGCACCGGGAGGAGCTTCACGCCGGGGCCCCCGAATCCTTCGGCGGGAACATGCCCGGCGGCACGGTGCCGCCGGTCCAGTTGAGCAGGTTCAGCCGCCCGGGCGTGGTCGGTTTGGTCTTCTCTCCGGTCTCTCCGCGCATCTCGTTGTAGTTGTCCACGGTCGAGTTCAGCGGCATCCCCGGGGTCTTCGCGTACGGGCCCCGCGCATGCGACGCATCCGCGCCCGGCCCGCCCATCCCCGGCCCGCCGTCGGTGTCGAGCGAGCAGGCCAGCTCCTCGAGCTCCCGCGCCGTCTCCAGGTGCGCCGCCGGGATCACGTACCGGTCCTCGTACTTGGCGATCGCCAGCAGCCGGTACATCGCCTGCATCTCGGTGCCGGTCATGCCCACGGATGCCGCGATCGCCTCGTCCGGCTCCCCGCCGAGGTTGATGTCGCGCATGTACGAGCGCATCGCGGCGAGCTTCCGCAGCGACGCCTCGACCGGAACCACGTCGCCGGCGGTGAACAGCCCGGCCAGGTACTCCACCGGGATGCGCAGCTTGTCGATCGCCGCGAACAGGGTGCGCGCGTCCTCGCCGTCGCTGCCGGTGCTCTTGATCACGTCGACCACCGGCGACAGCGGCGGGATGTACCAGACCATCGGCATCGTGCGGTACTCCGGATGCAGCGGCAGCGCGATCTTGTATTCGGAGATCATGGTGTAGATCGGGCTGTTCTGCGCGGCGAGGATCCAGTCGTCGGCGATCCCGTTTGCCGTGGCCGCGGCGATGACCGCCGGGTCGTGCGGGTCGAGGAACACGCCGCGCTGCGCATCGAGCAGGTCGTGGTCGTTCTCGATCGACGCCGCCGCGAGCACCGCGTCGGCGTCGTAGAGCATCAGGCCGAGGTAACGCAGCCGGCCCACGCAGGTCTCCGAGCAGATCGTCGGCTTGCCCTGCTCGATCAGCGGGTAGCAGAGCGTGCACTTCTCGGCCTTGCCGGTCTTGTGGTTGAAGTAGACCTTCTTGTACGGGCAGGCGGACACGCACATGCGCCAGCCGCGGCATCCGTCTTCGTCGACGAGCACGATGCCGTCTTCCTCGCGCTTGTACATCGCGCCGGAGGGGCAGGCGGCGACGCAGGAGGGGTTCAGGCAGTGCTCGCAGATGCGCGGCAGGTAAAACATGAAGGTCTCTTCGAACTCCATCTTCACGTGCTCGCTCATGGTCGCCAGGATCGGGTCTTCGGCGGCGGTCTCCTGCGAGCCGCCGAGGTTGTCGTCCCAGTTGCCCGACCATTTAATGTCCATGTTCTTGCCGGTGAGCAGCGACTTCGGCCGGGCGACGGGGCTCTGCGTGCTCAGCGGGGCCTTCGTGAGCATGTCGTAGTCGTAGGTCCACGGCTCGTAGTAGTCGTCGATGCCGGGCAGGTCGGGGTTGTTGAAGATGTTCATCAGTTTCTTCAGCCGGCCGCCGCCGCGCAGGCTCAGCCGTCCGCGCTTGTTCCTGGCCCAGCCGCCCTTCCACTTCTCCTGGTCCTCGTACCGGCGCGGATAGCCCACGCCCGGCCGGGTCTCCACGTTGTTGAACCACACGTATTCGACGCCGGTGCGGTTGGTCCACACCTGCTTGCAGGTGACCGAACAGGTGTGACAGCCGATGCACTTGTCGAGATTCATGATCATCGACATCTGGGCCATGACGCGCATTAGTAGACCACTTCCTGGCTGCGACGACGGATCACGGTGACCTCGTCTCGTTGGTTCCCGGTCGGACCGAGGTAGTTGAAGGCGAACGACAGCTGGGCGTAGCCGCCGATCAGGTGGCTGGGCTTCAGCAGGATGCGGGTGAGCGAGTTGTTCGTGCCGCCCCGCTGTCCGCTCGTCTCGGCGATCGGCACGTTGATCGTGCGATCCTTCGCGTGGTACATGTACACCGTGCCCTCCGGCATCCGGTGCGAGACGATCGCCCGGGCCACGACGACGCCGTTGCGGTTGTACGACTCGATCCACTCGTTGTCGCGCACGCCGATCTTGTCGGCGTCGAGCGGCGACATCCAGATGGTCGGTCCGCCGCGGGAGAGCGAGAGCATCATCAGGTTGTCCTGGTACTCGGAGTGGATCGACCACTTCGAGTGCGGGGTGAGGTAGCGCACGGCCACCTCCGCGCGGCCGGCCGACCCGGTCGCGCCGGTGGGAGCCGTGGACCCGACGATCGAGTCGTTGAACAGGCGGTGCATGTCCAGCGGCGGCCGGAAGATCGGCAGCTGTTCGCCGAGTTCGATCATCCAGTCGTGGTCGAGGTAGAAGTGTTGCCGCCCGGTGAGGGTGTGCCAGGGCTTGAGGTGCTCCACGTTGATCGTGAAGGCGCTGTAGCGGCGCCCGCCGTGCTCACTGCCCGACCACTCCGGGGAGGTGAGCACCGGCACCGGCGCGCCCTGAACATCCGGGTAGGAGAAGCGCCGGCCCTCGTTGTCGCTGGCGAGGTGCGCGAGCTTCATGCCGGTGCGTTTCTCCAGCTGCCGGAAGCCCTGCGTGCCGAGCCGGCCGTTGGTCGTGCCGGAGAGGGCGAGCACCATCTCGCAGGCGTGGATGGCGGTGGTCAGTTTCGGCCGGCCGACGGCCGTGCCCGACTCGACCAGGCCGTTCTTCGTGCCGAGGTAGGCGACCTCGACGTCGGGGGTGAACTTCACGCCCTTGGTGACCATGCCGAGTTTCTCGGTCAGCGGGCCGAGCGCGCCGAGCATCTCGGCGAAGGCCGGGTAGTCGCGTTCGACCACGACGAGCTTCGGCATCGTCACGCCGGGCACGAGCGGCTGGTCGTGCCGCACGATCCCGTGCGGGGTGGCCATCGCGTCGGGGGTGTCGTGCAGCAGCGGGGTGGCCACGAGGTCCTTCCGCACGCCGAGGTGGCCCACCGACATCTCCGAGATCTTCTTCGCCAGGATGTGGAAGATGTCGAAGTCGGTCTTCGCCTGCCACGGCGGGGAGATCGCCGGGTTGAAGGAGTGGATGAACGGATGCATGTCCGTCGTCGAGAGGTCGTTCTTCTCGTACCAGGTGGCCGGCGGCAGCACCACGTCGCTGAACAGCGTGGTCGAGGTCATCCGGAAGTCGCTCGTGACCATCAGGTCGAGCTTTCCCTCCGGGGCGCTCTCGTGCCATTTCATGGTGTTCGGCCGTTTCTCCGGCGGCGATTCGGCCCCGCGGATCGCGCTCGTCGTGCCAAGCAGGTGCTTGAGGAAGTACTCGTTGCCCTTGCCGGAGGAGCCGATCACGTTCGCCCGCCAGATCACGAGCACCCGCGGGAAGTTCTCCGGGGCATCCGGGTCTTCGCAGGCGTAGGCCAGGCTGCCGTCGGTGAGCGAGTCGACCACGTACTGCGCCGGCTCGACCCCGGCCGCCGCGGCGTCGTCGACGAGGTCGAGCGAGTTGCGGTTGAAGGTGGGGTAGCTGGGCATCCAGCCCCGCTTGGCCGAATCGACCAGGCAGTCGGCGGTCGTGCGGCCGGCGAAGGCGCCGGTGCCGAGCGGGCTGGCCAGCGTGTCGGCGGCGAGGCCGTCGTAGCGCCACTGGTCGGTGGCGAGGTAGAAATAGCCCGTCCCGATCATCTGCCGGGGCGGGCGCACCCAGTCGAGCCCGAAGGCGTACTGCGCCCAGCCGGTCAGCGGGCGCACCTTCTCCTGGCCGACGTAGTGCGCCCAGCCGCCGCCGTTGACGCCCTGGCAGCCGGTCATGGTGGTCAGCGCGAGGAAGGCGCGGTAGATGGTGTCGGAGTGGAACCAGTGGTTGGTGCCGGCGCCCATCAGGATCATCGAGCGCCCGCCCGAATCCTCGGCGTTCTGCGCGAACTCGCGGCCGATCCGCTCGGCGGCCTGCATCGGCACCGAGGTGATCTCCTCCTGCCAGGCCGGGGTGCCCGGGCAGCTCGCGTCGTCGTAGCCGGTCGGCCAGACGCCGGGAAGACCCGGGCGGCCGACCGCGTACTGGGCCAGGAGCAGGTCGAAGACGGTCGTCACCAGCTGGCCGGCCACCTCGCGCACCGGCACGCCGCGACGGATGACGCCCGCGCCGCCGGCGTGCTGCTCGCCCTCGGTCTCCGGGGCGAGGTCGAACCGGGGCAGGTCGATCAGGGCGGCGGCCCGGTCATAGTCCGGGGCATCCATGATCGAGAGCAGCGGGTCGACGCCCTCCAGATCGAGGTTCCACTTGCCGACGTCGGCCTCGGAGAAGCGGTGGCCGATCGACCCATTGGGCACGACCGCGGTGCCGTCCTGGTCGAGCAGCACGGGCTTGAACGCGGCGGCGGCCAGCCCGGCCGGCGACCCGGGCAGGGCGTCGGCGGTGAGGAACTTGCCCGGAACGTACGCGTCGCCGCGCTTGACCAGCGAGATCAGGTAGGCCGAGTCGCTGAACTTCTTCAGGTAGTCGACGAAGCGGGGCGTGCGACGGTCGACCAGAAACTCGGTGAGCACGACGTGGCCCATGGCCAGCGCGAGGGCGCCGTCCGTTCCCGGGTGCACGGCCAGCCACTCATCGGCGAACTTGGTGTTGTCGGCGTAGTCGGGCGAGACGGCGATGACCTTCTGGCCGCGGTAGCGGGCCTCGACCATGAAGTGCGCGTCGGGCGTGCGGGTGACCGGCACGTTCGAGCCCCACATGATCAGGTAGGAGGAGTTCCACCAGTCGGCCGACTCCGGCACGTCGGTCTGGTCGCCGAAGACCTGCGGCGAGGCGACCGGCAGGTCGGCGTACCAGTCGTAGAACGAGAGCATCGTGCCGCCGAGCATGGAGATAAACCGGTTGCCCACCCCCTGCGAGACGATCGACATCGCCGGGATCGGCGAGAACCCGGCGATCCGGTCGGGCCCGTAGGTCTTGATCGTGTGCACGTGGGCGGCGGCGACGATCTCCGCCGCCTCGTCCCAGTTCGCACGCACCAGACCGCCCTTGCCGCGGGCGCTCTTGTAGGCGCGGGCGGTCTCCGGGTTGCCGGTGACCTCGGCCCAGGCGAGCACCGGGTCGCCCGTCTTCGCCTTCGCGGCGCGGTAGGCCTCCAGCAGCACGCCGCGCACATAGGGGTACTTCACCCGGGTCGGCGAGTAGGTGTACCAGCTGAACGCGGCACCGCGGGGGCATCCGCGCGGCTCGTACTCCGGGGAGTCGGGGCCGACCGTGGGGTAGTCGGTCTGCTGGGTCTCCCAGGTGATGATGCCGTCCTTGACGTACACCTTCCAGGAGCAGGAGCCGGTGCAGTTGACGCCGTGGGTGGAGCGCACCTCTTTGTCGTGGGTCCAGCGGTCGCGGTAGAACGAGTCGGCGTCGCGGCCGCCCTTGTGGAAGACCGAGCGCAGGTCGCTCGAGGTCTCACCGCGGCGCAGGAAGCGCCCGAGCTTCAGGATCGCGTCGGTGGCGGGGCCGTCTGTGCCGGCTCGGTTCGCCCCGGTTCGGGTGGAAATTGATCCGCTTCGATCTGTCACGTCGCACTCCCTGGAACTGAGGTGAACTTCCGACTGCTGTGCTTCCGAACTGCCGTGCTTCCGAACTGCCGGGCGAGCGAAATCCGGTGGCGTCGCAACGGCCGCGGCGACGACCCTGTCGTTCGACAGTGTCCTCGCTCGCGCGGAGGGAGACAAGCACAAAACACCGTGAATAATATTTCAGCGCCCGTTCGGGTCGCTCAGCCCTGGCTGAGTTGCGGAGAAAGTACCTTCATTTCGCGCGGGAAGGTACTTTCTCCGCAAGTCAGTGCTGCGGACCGGTGTCGGAGCAGTGCAGGTCGAGCGTGCAGGTGTTGGGGCTACTGAACGGATGCAGCTCCTCCGCCGAGAGGGGGCCGTCCGCTTGCTCGAGGATGCCGCGCAGCAGCCCGAAGTGCACCCGGCAGACCTCGGGATGCTCCGTGACCAGGTCGGCGAACGGGCAGCCGTGCAGGTGGACGTGCAGCCCGTCCTCGGACACGCTGCCGTCGAACCCGACGTCATCCAGGTGGTCGTCGAGCGCATCCAGTTGTCGGCTCAGCGACGGCGACGGCCGGCACGGCGCCGGCTCGGCCGACAGCATGCGCCGCACCTGCTCTCCGTGGCGCAGCGCCGCGGCGACCTTCGCTTCCCGGATCGATCCGGCCCGGTGGTCCGCGCCACGGGGCGCGGCGTAGACGATCCGCGGGCGCCCCTTGCCGTCGCGCGGTTCGGTCTCGGAGGTGACGAAGCCGGCGTCGATCAGGCGGTGCAGGTGCTCCCGCGCGGTGTTGGGGTGCAGGCCGGTGGCCTCGGCCAGCTGCTCGACGGTCATCGCCCCCTGCCGCTGCAGCAGATCGAGCAGGGTGATCCTGCGCAGCGACGCGAGCGTGCGGTAGCTCGGGGCGCGGGCGGGGCACATCTGCCCATTATGCGCCAGCGGGCGTTCGGGAGGTAAGGCGGCGGGCCGGAGCGGACTATTCGGTTCCCGCGCGCGGTGCCCGCCGCGGGGGCGGCGGCGGAACATTCTTCGCCAGGGCGATGTCGGCCAGCAGGATCGTGACGAGGCCGCGCCGGGTCTCGACCACGCAGCTCGCGTCGTCGACGGAGCGCAGGTAGCCGACCGCATCCGTGAACCCGCCCTCGATGCGGCGGCGCACGACGATGCGCGTGCCGGGGAGCGTGCCCGAGACGAACCGCACGGCGTCGGCGGACATCAGCGCAGCAGGCTGAACGCTTCGACCCGCCTGGACTCGCCGGCGACGAGGATGGTGTCGCCCGCCTCGAGCACCGTGTCGACGGTCGTGTAGCTCCAGCCCGAGCCCGGCCGGTTGTAGGCCGTGACGGTGACGAAGTGCGTCGCCCGCACCCGGGCCTGGCCCAGCGGCACGCCGACGAGGTCCGGCGGCGTCGCCATCTTCACGAGGGCGAAGTTCTCGCCGATCTCGATGTAATCCTGCATCACCCCTCGAACGAGGTGCGCGACCCGCTTGCCCATCTCCTTCTCCGGCCGCACGACGTGGGCGACGCCCAGCTGCTCGAGGATCTTGCCGTGCGGCTCGCTCACCGCCTTGGCCCAGATGTTGGGGATCCCCATCTTGAGCAGCAGGGAGGCCGTGAGGATGTTGGCCTGGATGTCGCCGCCGATGGCCACGACGACGCTGCTGAAGTCGGGCACCGACAGCTGGCGGAGGGTTTCCTCCTTGGTCGAGTCGGCGCGCACGACGTGGGTGAGCAGGCCGTTGTGCGCCTGCACGATGTCCTCGTCCGCGTCGATGCCGAGCACCTCGGTTCCGCTCTCCATGAGTTCGATGGCGAGCGAGCTGCCGAACCGGCCGAGGCCGATCACGACCACGGCGTCTTCCTCGGCCATGCGGGCGGGCTGGCTGTGACCAAAAAGCGAAAACTTAGCCAATGATGGGCCTCTCCTTCGGGAGTTCGTACGTGCTGCGGCGCTGCCGGAGGGCGAGCGCCGATGCCAGGGCGACCGGCCCGAGCCGGCCAATGAACATGAGCAGCATCAGGATGACCTGGCCGGCCGCGGGCAGCCCCGCCGTGATCCCGGTCGACAGGCCGACGGTGCCGAAGGCCGAGATCGACTCGAAGAGCAGCCGGTCCAGTGAAATGTCGGTGAGGAGCATCAGGGCGGCGGTGGAGATGACGACCACGCCGACGGCGAGCAGAACGATCGCGATGGCCTGGCGGTGCACGGCCCGGGAGAGCCGCTTGCCGAACACGTTCACCGAAACCTCGCCGCGAACCTCCGCGAGCAGGATGAAGAACAGCACCGCGAAAGTGGTGACCTTGATGCCGCCCGCGGTTCCGGCCGGACCACCGCCGATCAGCATGAGCACGTCCAGGCCGAGCAGGCTGGCCGAGTCCATCGCGCCCGTGTCGACGCTGTTGAAACCCGCCGTCCTCGCCTGCACCGACTGGAAGAACCCGACGAGGATCTTGTCCTGCCAGACCAGCGGGCCCAGCGTTGCGGGGTTGGACCACTCCACCGCGGTGAGGTAGACCGTGCCGGCCACCAGCAGGGTGATCGTCGCCGCGAGCACGATCCGGGTGTTCATGTTCCAGAGCAGCGGCGAGCGGAGGTGCTTGCGCAGCTGCACGATGACCGGGAAACCGATGCCGCCGAGGATGACCGCGAACGCGATCGGGAGGCAGACGAACGGATCCGTCGCAAACGAGATGAGGTTGTCGCTGAACAGCGCGAATCCGGCGTTATTGAACGACGAGACGGAGTGGAACACGCCGAGCCAGATCGCCCGCCCGACCGGTTCGCCGTAACCGGTGAGGAACCGCAGGCTGAGGATCAGCGCCACCGCGAACTCGATGGCGAGGGACATCACGACGACGCCCCGCACGAGGCCCTTGACATCCTCGAGTCCGACGCTCTTGATCTCTGAGGCGGCGTTGATCCTCGACCGGAGCGACATCTTGCGCGCGATCGTGAGGCCGACCACCGAGGCGAAGGTCATGATCCCGAACCCGCCGACCTGGATCAAAAGCAGGATGACGACCTGCCCGAACGGGGTCCAGTAGGTCGCGGTGTCGACGACGGTGAGCCCGGTCACGCACACGGCGGAGGTCGCGGTGAAGATGGCCTCAAGGAACGTCGCGCCGCCGGCGCCCGCCTTCGCGATCGGCAGCATGAGCAGGGCCGTGCCGATCAGGATGGTGCCGGCGAATCCGCCGGCGACCACCTGTGCCGGGTGAGGCCGCCGGCGCGTCTTCACTCCGCCCGGGGGGCTCGACCGTAGGTGCACTGGCCTACTCTACGCCGGGAATCCGTCCGCGCAGGCCGCCTTTCTCGCCTCGGATTCCGCCGGGTTCCGTCGCCGCCCGATCGCAGGCCACGACCGCGATCCGAGCCTCCGTGGCGGCCCGGCCACCGGCATCCCCACCAGCATTGCCCCCGAAAAGGGCAGATCCGACCAAACCGGATTGCGGCGGGCTCCGGACCACTTATGCGGCCCGGGTGAAACCGAGGCCGGGACAGAACTAACGAATAGGAGTTCAACATGAAGAACATCACCAGGAAGATCAGCGTTTTCGGAGCAACCGGTGCCGCGGCAACCGCCCTCATCGTCGGCGGCATGATCGCCCCGGCCCAGGCTTCGACCCTCGACGACGCGCAGGGGTCCAACGCGACCAGCGCGACCTCATCGATCGACGGCGCCCTGTACCGCGCCCTCTCCGGGAACGCGAACGGCAACGGTGCCTCGACCGGCCCGCTGCTCGGCGGCTCCGTGCTCAGCGGCCCCGTGCTCAACGGCCCCGTCGTGGACCGCTCGCTGACCAGCGACATCAATGATGTGGCTTCGGGCAACGCCATCGCCAGCGGCAACGATGTGCCGGTGGCCTCGGGGAATGACACCTCGGTGAGCGCACCCGTGACCGCTCCCGTCACGGCCCCCGTTGATGCTCCGGTCGACGCTGCGGTCGATGCTCCGGTCGGCTCCGCGAACGACACCGACCTCGGTGGAGTGTCGGGCGACATCGGAGCCGGTGTCACCGACGTCGTCGACGGCGCCCTGGGCGACCTCGACCTCGGTGCCGTGCTCGGCGACTAACAGATCCGCGCCGGCCGATCCGGTGGCGACAGGGCGGTTTCCTCCGGGGAGCCGCCCTGTCGCGTGCCCGCGTGCCNCCCGCGCCCCCCCCCCCCCCCCGTTCTGTGGCTACGCGCCGCGGCCCCCGTGCGCCAGACTGGGTGCGGGGCGGAAGAACAGGGCGAAACAATGACGGTTCAGCTGGGAGAACGCACCCGTGCCGCCGCCGTGCGCCCGCACCCCTACCCGTTCCAGCAGTGGACCATCGCGATCCTCCTGCTGATGGCCCCGATCTTCGCCGTGTTGTACTGGCTCACCGTGCCGACGGGGTCCTGGCTGCCGGTCGCCGTGGCGCAGGCCGCCCTGACCCTGTTCTTTGGGCTCGCCGTGATCTCGTACTACCTGACCGCCATCTGGGCTGATGACGCCGGGCTGACCACCCGGGACGTCTTCGGCCGCCGACGCACCTACCCGGTCGACGGCATCGGCGGCGTGGTCCGGCTCGACCTGTACCGGAGTGGCTCCCTCGACGTTCGCCCCCAGCTATTCCTCGTCGACCCTGACGGTCGCCTGCTGACCCGGATGCACGGAACCTGCTGGGAAATCGAGGCCATGGATGCGGTCGCGAACGCGCTCGGCGTGCCGGTGATGCAGGGACCGGAGCCCCTGACCCTGCGCGACCTCAGCCAGAGCCGGCCCGAGCTGCTGCACTGGTTCGAACGGCGATTCGCCGCGCTTTCGGTAGATTACTGACCGAACTGGGGGTGCCCGGTGCGGGAAACCCCCCCGAACGGTGTCTACGCGCCGGCCTGTCGATGGGTCATACTTCCATAAGCCGGATGGGGGGAGCCAGGGTGAGATTCACTGGGGTGAGAGGGGTGCGCCAGCACGCTCTCCGACCCCGCGGGCGTCTCCTCCGGCATTCGGCGATCGCCATGCTGGCCCTCTTCTCCCCTATCTTCGCCGTGCTCTACTGGCTGACCATCCCCGAAGGCACCTGGCTGCCCGTTGTGGTGGCCCAGGCCGGCGTGACCGCGGTGTTCGGCCTCGGCGTGCTTGCGTACCATCGCACCGGCATTTGGGTGGACCACTCGGGCATCACCGAACGCGGGTTCTTCGGGCGCGTCGACAGCTTCCCGGCTGCCAGCGTCGGCAGCATCCTGATGCTCGACCTGTACCTGGGCGACGCGCTGGACACGAACGCGCACCTCTTCGTCGTGGGCGTCGACGGACGGCGCCTCGTTCGGATGCGCGGGCAGTACTATTCCCACGCCGCGATGGACACCGTGCTCGAACAGCTCGGCGCGCCGGTCGTGCGCGTGACGGAGCCGATGACCCTCCGCGAGCTGAACCGGGCACGCCCGGAGCTGCTCTACTGGTTCGAGCGCCGCCTGGTCGACCGCACCGCCTGACCCGGACGTCTAGCGGCGCCGCCGGGTGCCGAAGATGCCGGTCACAATCCCGGTGAGGATCGTCCTGGTCGCCCGGGAGCCGAGCACCTCCTCGAGCACGGTCTTCTGCGGCTTCGACGTGGCTCGGGTACGGGTGCGCGACTGCGTCCGGGTCTGGCGCATCAGGCGGTCGTATTCGGCCTGTGCCTTCTTTTCCGCCCTGGCCTGCTCGGTCGCCGCGGCCTGCTCGGCCTTCTCCTGCTCGGCCGCAGCCCTGGCCCGGTCGAGCTGCTCCTGCGCGTCGACCGCGGCCTGGTTTGCGGCGGCCAGTTTCTTGGCCAGCATCTCCCGGGCCGAATCGCGGTCGATCGCGGTGCCGTACCGGGCGAGCAGTGGCGAGGCCAGGACCGACCGGTCGATCTGCTCCGGCGCCGTCGGCGACATCAGGCCCTGCGGGGCCCGTAGCCGGGTCCACGCCACCGGGCTCGGCGCGCCCTTCTCGTTCATCACGGTCACGATCGCCTCGCCGGTGCCGAGTCCGGTGAGCACCTCGTCGAGGTCGTAGCCGGAGTTCGGGAACGTCGACACGGTCGCCCGCAACGCCTTCGCGTCATCCGGGGTGAACGCCCGCAGCTGATGCTGCACGCGCGAGCCGAGCTGGGCGAGCACGTCGCCCGGCACGTCCTTGGGGGTCTGGGTGACGAAGAAGATGCCCACGCCCTTCGACCGGATCAGGCGCACCGTCTGCGTGATCGAGGCGAGGAAATCCTTCGACGCGTCGTTGAACAGCAGGTGCGCCTCGTCGAAGAAGAACACCAGCCTGGGCTTCTCGAGGTCGCCGACCTCGGGCAGGTCGTTGAAGAGGTCGGCGAGCAGCCACATCAGGAAGGTCGAGAACAGGGCGGGCCGGTCGGCCACGCCGGGCACCTCGAGCAGACTGACGATCCCCCGGCCGTCGGCGGCGGTGCGCAGGAACTCCATCGTGTCGATCTCGGGCTCGCCGAAGAACACGTCGGCGCCCTGGTTGGCGAAGGTGATCAGTTCCCGCAGGATCACCCCGACCGTGGCCGCGGACAGGCCGCCGAGCTCGGTGAGCTCGCCCTTGCCCGCGTCGCTGACCAGGTAGCTGAGCACGGCCCGCAGGTCGGTCAGGTCGAGCAGGGGCAGGCCGGCCTGGTCGGCGTAGTGGAAGACGAGGCCGAGGCTCGACTCCTGCACGTCGTTCAGGCCGAGGACCTTGCTCAGCAGCAGCGGCCCGAAGCCGGTCACGGTCGCGCGGATCGGGATGCCCCGGCCGATGCCGCCGAGGGAGAAGTACTCCGTGGGCGAGGCCGCGGGGACCCAGTCCTGGCCGATGGCGGCGGTGCGGGCGAGGAGCTTCGCGCTCGGGGTGCCGGCGCTGGCGATGCCGGACAGGTCGCCCTTGATGTCGGCCGCGAAGACCGGCACGCCGTGGGCGGAGAGCTGCTCGGCCAGCACCTGGAGGGTCCTCGTCTTGCCTGTTCCGGTGGCGCCGGCGACGAGGCCGTGCCGGTTGGTCATCGCCAGAGGGATCCGGATCGGCACATCGGGGCGGGCATCACCGTTGACCAGGGCGCCCAGCTCGAGCGCTGGGGCGTCGAACGCGTACCCGGCCCGGATCCGGTCGACCTCGGCGTCGTCGAGCGGTGCGGGCGCGCCGGGGAGCGGCGCGGGCGCGCCGGCCGGGCGTTGCGCCGCG